>NZ_MYFP02000031.1:0-14233 GCF_004514465.2 Microbacterium sp. MEC084
GAACTACATGTCGATGGTTTACACCGACCGCGTCGTCGAACTTGGCGCGACCCCGTCGACAGGCACTGTCGGGGACTCGTATGACAATGCCCTCGCCGAGGCGATCAACAACCTCTACAAGACCGAGCTGATCCGCCAGCGCGGGCCCTGGAGGACGGTCGAGCAGGTCGAGCTTGCGACGCTCGAATGGGTGTGGTGGTGGAACCACCAACGCCTCCATGGCGAGCTCGGCATGCGCACCCCGGCCGAGGTCGAGGACGCGTACTACGCTGACCTCGGATCAGCCTCCCCGGCGACCGCCGGACAGGGAAACCGATAGGAACGAAACCCAGGCCGGTTCAATTCGCGGGCGCACCATTGCCAGGCCAGCACGTGTCCGGTGTCGGACAGGGCGATGAGCAGGCACCAGGTGCCGATGTGGATCCCGTCGACGAGGACGGCGTGATGGACCGTCTCGACCGGGCCCAGCTGCGGGACGAGGTCCCAGCACCACGCGATCTTGCGACGCAAGGTGCGTGCTGACGCGTCGCCGGCTGCTTCGGCTTGGGTGGTCTTCCCGGCGATCCAGAGGACGAACTTCGCCAGCGTCTGCCGGCGGGACACATCCGGGCGGCGTCGCGTGCTTGAGGCGCCGCAGTCAGGGCATCGCCAGCGTTGCGTCCCTGAACGGTGCCTGCCGTTCTTGACCAGCTTGCTGCGGCATACCAGACAGGTCGTCGAGTTCGTCGGAAGGCCCACGACTAAGGGTCGCGGACCATACCGATCCCCGTTCTACCGCGAAATCACGCCCATCACCCACAGCTCGTTCGGACGGTCCGCACGGAAGCAGCGCAGCACGTGATCTGGGGGCCGCGTCGACGAGGAGTCGGGACGAGTGGTGACGAACTGCTTGCCGCGGCGGATCCCGCGCAGCCCCTGCTGCCGCATGAGACGCTCGACCGTGCAGCGGGCCACGACGATCCCTTCTCGTCGCAGCAGATGCCAGACCTTACGGACCCCGCTGATCCCGCGGCCGAGTTTCCGATCCCAGAACACCCGCTCTATCTGCACGATCAATTCCGCGTCGCTGACGGCGCGCGCGGAGGCCAGCCGGGTCTTGAACGCGTAATAGCCGGACGGGGCGATCTTGACGCCGTGCGCGGTCAGCACCCGGCAGATCGGCTCGACCCCGAACCGGTCACGATGTTCGTCGATGAACTGAACTACCACGGCAGTCGCGGGTCGAGCTCCCGCGCGAAGAACGAGGAAGCCGCCAACAGGATCTCATTGGCCCGCTTCAGCTCCCGGTTCTCAGCCTCGAGCTGCTTGATCCGCGCAGCATCGCTCGTGGTCGTCCCTGCGCGTCCGCCCGCGTCGATCGCGGCCTGCTTGCACCAGCCCCGCAACGTGTCGGAGTTCACCCCGACACGCTGCCCGACCCGGGACACCGCCGCGTGCAGCGACAACTCCGGATCTTCCTTCCTGGCCTCGGCAACAAGCCTCATCGCACGCTCACGAAGCTCCGGCGGATACTTCCTCGGTGCCGGCATAGTCATCATCCTCTCGGGGAATCAGACCCTCCACGAGACCCGGAACGATTCATTCCACTAGTGGAGATCGAACCCCGGTGGGGATCGTAAGAACGATCGCACGCTCGCGGATTCCTCGAGGACGAGGTGCACCCCACCCGCGCGGGTCACGCCGACGTAGGACAGCTGATCACAGAACGGATCCTCGGCGCCCCTCCCCGCGAGGCGTGAGACGTGCTCGAGCGCCGTGCCGCCCAGGGCGGCACGGCGCTCGACGATGTTGTGCTCACGGTGCCCAACACTTCGAAAAGGAGTCGCCCGAGCGGACGATCCTCGTCAGTATTGCGCCAGCTCGTCGACGATCGGCCGGATATAGGCGTCCGACGCGCGCAGCTGCGCTCCGATCTTCTCCAGCGCCCAGCCGTGCGTGCCGTGGCACTTCAGGCTCGCGGGGCCTTCGTAACCGACCGCGGCGAGCGAGCGCAGCAGTACCCGGTGGTCGAGCGTGCCGTCCGGACGCGGGAGCTGCTGCTCCCCCGGGCCGAAGTTGAGGCCGTCCACGCCGTGCTGGTAGTTCCGGTCGATGTCCCAGATGTAGTAGTAGAAGAGGCGCTTGCGCTCGGCGAGGAAGGTGACGACCTCGGTCACGGCCTCCTGCATGACCCACAGGTGAGGGGGCGCGACGCAGACGCCGAGGAACGGGTCGTCGATGTCGCGCACGAGCCGCTTGATCTGCGCGAGCGAGTCGACGCCCTCGTCCCAGCGTCGGTCCTCGTTGCCCCCCTGCTCGAAGTCCGCCGAGAACGGGACGGTGAGGTGGTTCTCCACCGCGATCCGCACGCCTCGACGACGTCCCGCCTCCACGATGGGAGGCAGGAAGCGGGAGACGAACTCGGGATAGTTCGCCTCGCAGTCGAAGATCAGCGTGTCGATTCCGAGGTCGGCGGCGAAGTCGACCCGCTCGAGGATCTCATCCTGGGTCTTGCCGTAGGTCGTCAGACCACACGGGCGCACGCCGTACGTGTCCAGGACGCGGAGGATCTCGCTCGGGTCGTCGCCGGGATTGACGTGGTGCCCCAGCGGCGCGGCGGAGGACCAGAGGTTGATCTCGGTGAAGCCGATCTCGGCGAGATCGCGGACCGCGTCCTCGAAGGGATGGTCGTGGTACGGGAGGATCTCTGCTGTGTAGCGGAACATGCTCGTGCCTTTCTTTGCGGTCACCAGACGAAGACGGCCTTCTCGGTCTCGCGACGGTCGAAGGCGGCGAACGCCTGTTCGGCCTGTTCGATCGAGAACTCGTGGCTGATGAGCTTCTCGACGGGCACCGCTCGATCCTCGACGAACCGCACGATCTCGTCCCATTCGCCCCGGCCGAAGTACCAGCCGCCGATCACCGTGAGGAGCTTGCGGATGATCTGTTCGCTCGGGTTGATCTCGGTGGCCCGCGACTCACCGACGAACGCGACGGCTCCGCAACGCGCCGCGGCATCCAACGCGCTGTTCTGCCCGCGCGGGTTGCCGGAGCACTCGATGACGACGTCGGCCCCGATCCCGCGGGTGAGTCCGCGGATCGCTTCGGCAGCGTCGGTGTCGGCGCTGTTCACGATGTCGTCGGCACCGAGCTCCGATGCCTGCTGCAGACGGGAGTCGAGGACGTCCACGGCGATTACGCGCGCGCCCAACGCCTTCGCCACCAGCACGGCCGCGGCGCCCATCGGGCCGAGGCCCACGACGGCGACCGTGTGCCGGCCGGAGACGCCGAGCCTCTTCTGGGTGCTGTACTGGGTGCCCACCATGTCGGTCAGGACGGCCCCGGCCTTGAAGGAGATGGTCTCGGGCAGGGGTAGACAGTTGCGCTCCGGCAGCAGGAAGTACTCGGCGTCGCCACCGTGCACGTCGAACCCGAAGCACTTCCAGTCGGGCTCGAGCATCGGCAGGCCCTGTGCCGAGTACGGTGCGTTCGGGTCCGCGATCGCGAGATACCCGGCCACACGATCACCGACTTTCGTGCTGGCGACGTTCGGTCCGACGGCGACGACCTCTCCCGCCGCCTCGTGGCCGGGCACGATGAGCTCGGTCGCACCGGATCCGACGATCGGGTTGCCGTAGTAGATGCTCATATCGCTACGGCAGATGGCGCTCGCCCGTGTGCGCACGAGCACCTCGTCGCCTTGGGGCTCCGGCGTGGGTACGTCCTCGACCACGACCCGCTTGTCGCCGGGCAGCAGCACTGCTCTCATGAGATTTCCTTCCAGGATGGTCATTTGACTGCGCCAAAGGTGAGGCCGGAGATCATCCTGCGCCGGAGCAGGATGGTCAGCACCAGGATCGGGGCGACGATGAGCGTCGCGCCGGCCGTGATGCTGCCCCAGTCGGTTCCGAACATGCCCGTGAACTCCTGCAGTCCGACGGGCGCCGTCTTCGCCGCGCTGCGCGTGAGCGAGAGCGCGAAGAGGAACTCGTTCCAAGTCAGCACGATGGTGAGCACCGCTACGGTCGCGACGGAGGGCGCCAGAAGCGGCCAGATCACGCGGCGCAGGATTACCCACTGCCCGGCGCCGTCGACCATGGCCGCCTCTTGGATCTCGTAGGGGATCTGCACGATGGTGCTCCGGAGGATCCAGATCGCGATGGGCAGGTTGAAGGCGGCGTACGGCACGATGAGCACGGGGTAGGTGTCCATCAACCCGAGCTTTCCTGCGAACACGAAGATCGGCACGACGGCGACGATGGGGGGGAACATGTACGTGGACAGGATCCACGAGGCGATCCCCTTGCGCGGGCCGAAGCTCCTCATCGACAGGGCATACGCGGCGGGTACGGCCAGCAGCACGGTCAGCACGGTCGCGCCGATGCTGACTATCGCGCTGTTGAGCAGGAGGGCTCCGAATCCTCGGGAAACTCCGCTGCCGCCCGCGAGCACTGTCGCGAAGTTCTCGAACGTCACCGGAAAGATCCACACCGGAGGCACCTGGTTCACAATGCCGGCAGGCTTCACTGAAGTGACGAGCATGAACACCAGGGGGATGAGGCCGATCACGAGCCACACCCACACGAAGCTACGGAGCACGAGCTGGAGGACAGACGAGGTGCCCCTCGGTTCGACGGTCGATGACATAATTACAACTCCTCCGGGTCCGCGCGGCGGCCGATGACGCGCTGCATGATGGGAACCAGCACCAGCAGCACGATCAGTAGCAGCACGCCCATCGCGGATGCGAGCCCGATATTGAACGTCTGGAGTCCGACGCGGTAGATGCCGAGGTTGATCATCTCGGTCGAGCTGCCGGGGCCGCCGCCGGTGACGATCTTGAACGAGTCGAAGGTCTTGAAGGCCTGGATCGTGCGCAGGACGACCGCGATGGAGAGGAACGGGATGAGGCCCGGCAGCGTGATGTGCCGGAACACCTGCCACCCGCTGGCGCCGTCGACCATTGCTGCTTCGCGCGGCTCGAGCGGCAGCGACTGGATCCCCGCCATCAGGATGAGGGCGACGAACGGCGTCCACTGCCACAAGTCGAGGACGATCAGCACCGCCCAGGCCGTGATGGGGTTGCCCAGCAGATCAATGTTGGGCGGAAGGCCCAGGAACTGCAGGTAATAGGGGATCCAGCCGTAGTTCGGGTTGACCAACTGGCGGAAGATCATCGCGGCCGCGGCGGGAGTCACCGCGAATGGCAGTAGCATCAGAGTGGCCGCCACCTTGTTCGCAGCGGTCTGTCGCGCCAACGGCACGGCCAGCGCAAGGCCGAGCAGCAGCTCGAGCACGACCACGATCGCGACGAACGTGAGGGTGACGATGAACGACTGCTGGGTAGCAGGGCTCGTGAGGGCGACCTCGTAGTTGCGGAAGCCCACGAACGAGCCCTGCCCACCGAGCACACTCGCGTTGCTGAAACTGGTGACGAGGATGTAGATCGCCGGGGCGATCGTCATGACCAGGAGCACCACCAGGGCGGGCGACAAGTATAGCCAAGGGAGCCGGCGCGAACGGAATCGGCCGCCGGACCGGCCCTCCTTGGTGGGGGGAACGGCCTGGGCGGCACCGCCGAGGGGGTGGCGGTCCCTCGATGGAAGTGTGACTGTCATGGGCTGCTCTCTGGTCGTGTGGTCAGCGGTTGACCTAGTAGCCGGCCTGCTCCAGCAGGGCCGCCACGGCGTCGGCCGCTTCAGCGATGGCCGCCTCGGGCGTCGCGTCGCCGGACGCGGCGCGGTTGACGGAGACAGCGACGGCGTGGCTGACCTCCATGTAGTTCGTGAGGCGCGCACGGCCGACGCCCACGGCGAGCGACTGGCCGAGCGTCTCGTAGAACTCCGCGTTGTCCCCGCCCCCCGCGGCCACGGTCTCGTACACGGACGTACGGCTCGGATGGAGCTCGTGCTCGGTCATGGCCAGCTGCTGCTCGGACGAGGTGAGCCAGGCGGCGGCCTGGTACGCCCAGTCCTTGTGCTCAGAGTTACGGTTCACGCTCAGCATCCACGTGCCGAAGTGGGGCCCCTCGCTCTCCGCGCGGGGCACGGGCGCGTAGCCGATCTCCCCGCCGACCGCCTCGGCCAGCTCGAGCGAGTGGTAGTTGATCGTCATCGCGGTCATGCCATTGTTGAACGAGGTCGCGGTCTCGTCCCACGACGCCGACGTACTCCCGGGCGGCACGACGCCGCTCTCGACGAGCCCACGGTAGTAGGTGAGCGCCTCGACGCCCTCCGGGCTGTCGAACGCGAGCGATAGGTCGTCCGCGACGAGGTGTCCGTCGCCGCCGAAGCTCGCGAGCAGCGTCTTGAAGTCGTCCGTCGCCCAGTCGCCCACGCCCGCCATGACAGTCGTACCGTAGAGGTTGTTCTCAGGCTGCGTGAAGAACTCAGCCACTTCGGCGTACTCGTCCCAGGTGGTGGGAACCGTCAGCTCGCGGCCATACTCGGCCTGGAAGGCCGCCTTCTGGTCGGGGGCCTCGAACAGGTCCTTCCGATACGCCATCACGGCCGCGTTCGCCTGGATCGGCAGGCCGTAGACGTCGAAGCCCTCCGAGGTGATCGCCTCCACGTCCGGGGCGCTCGTCGCGTCGGGGAACTGCCGGATCGGGTCCGCCTGGTCGTAGACGGCGGTGTCGAAGAACACCTTCGGGATGAAGTCCGCGATGTCGACATCGGCGTTCTCATTCATCTCCTCGTTGGAGATATAGCCGCTCAGGGGCTCGAGGCTGCCGACGATCGCGGGCGCCCACGGAGTGTCCACGACGAAAACGTCATAGTGGGAGCTCGACGAAGCGATCTCAGAGAAGACGCGCTGCTGGAGCGCGTCGTACGGCTGCGTATCGATCTCCAGCGCGATGTCGAACTCCTCCTCGAACGCATCGACACGGGACTGGACGGCGGCCGCGTTGGCCTCGGCCGTTGTGTAGAGGATCCGCAGCGTGTCGGGCTTCTCGCCGGGCTCGCTGGGAGCGGAGCTCCCCGAGCACCCGGCCAGGATTGCTCCCGTGGTGAGAAACGCGGCCGCGCCCACCCACCTCGTTCGACGTGATGTGATCATGAGTCAATACCTCCTTGTATTGGGCCTGAACCCGCGGTTGAGACGTCAGATGAGGGGGTGCCCTCGGGTCGTCGGGCTTTCGGTGTGCAGCCGTATCCACTCCGAGGTCCGCGCCGAGAGCAGGACCGCTTCGGTGACCTCGGTGGCCCGAAGCCCGTCCTGGAAGGTGGGCAGGCCGTCCCGCTGCTCTCCGCGCAGGGCCGCGTAGGTGTCGGCCACGAAACCGTTGAAAGCGTCCTGGTACCCCTGCGGATGGCCCGCCGGTACTACGGCCAGCCGAGCTGCGTCGGGCGACAGAACATCGGGGTCGCGAAGCAGCACCCGCCCGCCTTCACGCTCGCCCACCCACAGCGACTCCGGCTGCTCCTGGTCGAAGGCCAGAGTGCGCTGCGTGCCGTTGATCTCAAGCCACAGCCGGTTCTTGCGACCAGGGGCGACCTGACTGACGGTGAGGGTGCCGAGCCCGCCGCCGGCGGTCTCGAAGATCACGACGGCGAGATCCTCAGTGCGGACCTCCCGACCGCTACGAGTCGAGTGCGCGATGCGGGTACGCGCCTGCAACGCAACGATCCGCTCCCCGGAGACGAACTCCATCAAGTCGCAAAGGTGCGAGCCGACGTCACCGAACGCGCGCGAGCGGCCGCCCTCGGTCTCGTCGACGCGCCAATTGTCGGCGCCGGCGTCGAGCAGCCAGTCCTGCAGGTAGCCGCCCTGCAGCGTCAGCAGCTCMCCGAGACGACCCGCGCCCACCATCGCGCGCGCCTCCCGGGCCATGGGGTGGAAGCGGTAAACGAACGGCACCGTTGCGACCAGGCCGGACGCCTCCGCGGTGGCGGCAAGCCGCCGTGCCGACGACGCGTCGGTGGCGAGAGGCTTCTCGCAGACGACGTTCACACCTGCGTCGAGCACCTCCTGGGCATAGCGCGCGTGCGTGCTGTTGGGGGTGCAGATGTGCACCACGTCGAGCCCCTGATCCAGCAGCCCGGCCAGGTCGTCATGTGCGACCGGGACGTCCAACCGGTCGGCCGCCGCCCTGGCGCTTCCCGGACTGGACGACGTGATTCCAACGACCTGTCCTCCAGCGGCCCGTGCGGCGTGGGCGTGAACTCGCGCCATGAAGCCGCCCCCGACGATCCCCGTACGGATCGGATCGGTCGATGCTGTGTGGACGCGCGCTGTCACGGGAGTTATTTGACATCGCTCGTGCATCTTGTGTCAAGCCATCGGTTAAAAGATGCATCATGAGATGCCTCCTTATACCCGCTTATGGGAGGAGTTGAGCACTTCCCTCCCCGCGCGTGTGATTGACTGGGCCGTATGAACGGCATGCCCGGCAGGCTGGGGGGACCAGGCATCGGCGACTTCTTCCAGCTCTTCCGCGACGGGAACGCGCGCACGAGGGCAGAGCTCATCTCCCTGACCGGCCTGGCTCGCTCCACCGTCGCGTTGCGTGTGGACGCCCTGCTGACTTCAGGGCTTCTGCAGCCGGCGCCCGATGCCGCCTCCTCGGGCGGTCGACCGCCTGCCCGGCTCGTCATCAACCCGAGTGCGCGCCTGATTGTCGCCGTCGACCTCGGCGCGACCCACGGCGTCGTCGCCCTGACGGACCTGAACGGCCGCGTCCTGGAGAGCGTGCGAGACGACATCCGCATCTCCGACGGCCCCGAGCCCGTGCTGGAGTGGGCGTGCGACCGCGCGGAGGCCCTCCTGGCCGCGTCTCACCGTCGCGATGCGCCGCTCGCCGGCGTGGGGATCGGAGTACCGGGCCCGGTCGAGCACTCGACAGGCCGCGCCGTCAAGCCCCCAATTATGCCCGGGTGGGACGGCTTCGATATCCCCGACTTTGTGGGTCGCCGCCTCGGAACCACTGTCCTGGTAGACAACGACGTCAACGTCCTCGCTCTCGGCGAGCACGCGAGTGTTTGGCCCTCGGTTGACGACCTCCTCTTCGTCAAGGTCTCAACGGGTATCGGCCTGGGCATCATCAGTGGCGGCACCCTCCGACGCGGGGCACAGGGCACGGCGGGCGACATCGGCCGGGTGCAGGTGCCGATGAGCCGGGATTCGCGTCGGCCGCCGGGCGACGAGAGGGACCTCGAGGCGATAGCGAGCGCGCCCGCGATCGCCGCCGCCCTGGCCGCCGACGGAGTCCCGGTCTACACGACGGCGGACCTGGTCGCCCTGCTGAGCCAGGGGGATGCGCGAGCGGTGCGGGCCACGCGCGAGGCGGGCCGCGAGATCGGTGAGGTGTTGGCGACTGTGGTCAACCTGCTCAACCCCTCTGTGATCACCATCGGCGGCCTGCTCGCACGGGCGAGCGAGGACCTCATCGCGGGCATCCGGGAAGTGGTGTACCGGCGCTCGACGCCCCTCGCCACGGAGCACCTGCTGATCGTGCCGTCCACCAGCCGAGACTTCGCGGGCGTGCTCGGTGCAGCGATCATGGTGAGCCAGCACTTCCTTTCGCCGACCGCCGTCGAGACGCTCATCGCCGAGGAGCTCACCACCAAGACGGCCGCCACCGCCTGAGTGCCACTCTGAAGGCGACGGTTCAGTGGCTGCGATGCCGCCGGGAAGCGGCATCGAGTTCCTCCGCGACGAGGTCGCCGGTGATCGCAGCGCCCTGACCCGCGCCGCTATCCCTACGAGCGCGGGGCGGCGACGTAGCTGCCCGGCACGATCTTTGCGCCGCCTGGGTTGTGCGTAATGCACCGCCTGCCCACCAACCTCTCGGCCCAGGTCGAGTAGCAGCGTGTCATGGAAGCAGGGCATCGGCCTGACGAAGCCCACCGCCCACCCGCCGCCGCGGCCGTCCTCGAGCTCAGCACCTCCGTGACTGTCGTCCTCGACGACGCGCTGCACCCTCTGGGCTGGATCCGAGCGCTTCGGGCTTGAGCGCGTCGCCCTCAAACAGGGGTGAGGGCGCGTCGCCCAGGAACAGTGTCACATGGTCGGACCACTGGCGACGAGCACCGTGGGCGACCGCCTCGCACCGCCCTCCGATCACACCGAGCCCCTGATTGCGCACCTCACAGCCGTGACAGTTGGGGGCGATGTAGAACGTCGCCGGGCGATGGGTATATCGCACCGCAAGCTCGCGAGCATCGAGCAGGCACAGAGGGCGGCGCAATTCCTCGCGGCAGGGGGATCGATCGCCGATGCCGTCGCCGGCTACTACGACCAGCCTCAGCTCACGCGCGCAATGCGCTGGGCGACCGGTCACACTCCGCGCGAGCTGAGGGCGATGACCTCGTTCGTGGCGTTTGATCCTGGCCTCCGGCGCTCGTCCTCGATTTCGGTTCGATACAAGACGAATGCGGGCAGCCGCAGGTTGACTGCGGACATTGATGTCGATTGAGCTCGACCGCGTCTCCGGCCTCCTGGACGGATCGCAGCCGAGCGCCTACGGGCCTATGCGATAGGAGCGTTGACCGCATGGGCAAAGTCACCCTCACCCACACCCTCTCCCCGGCCGAGATCCACGCCGCCTTCAACGCAATCGCCGAGGCCCACCTCTGCTGCGACGACGAGATGCGCCGCGAATGCTACGGATACGGCCGCGCACAAGACGAGGATCTGATCCTCCAGAAAGCCACCTCCGGAGAGATCATCTATGGCTGAGCAGCAGCACCGCCAGCTCCCCGCCTCGTCGGACGAGTCCCTGCAGACGGCGACGGCACATTGAACCGTCCCCGGTTTGATGCCGCTTCCTTTCGAGTCTGGAAGGAAGATGATGATCATGCCGAAGAGGATTCCGGAGGAGACGAAGCAGCGCGCTATCCGGCTCGTGCTCAATACACCGCGCTGCGCTACTCCGAACGGCTCGCGGATGTGGGCGCCATCGCCTCGATCGGCACCGTCGGCGATAGCTACGACTGTCAGTCTGTTTCTGCCGCATCCCGCAAGGATGAGGAAGTCCTGGCCGGAGCGTTCTGACCCTTGCTTATGATTGGCCCGCAGGGTGCCTTGGCGTTGATCTGTCGAGCCTCCGGCCGGGCGCGCAGTAACCGCTGCCGCCGGATCGGGCGTGACCTGATAGGAGCCTGGAGCAGTCTCGACAACGCGTCCCCATGACAGTCCTGTCCACCCGCCGGCGACAGCGTGACACCACGCTAACCGGCAGGAGGACCGAAACATGACCGCAGTCGAGCCCGCCCGCTCCGGGCACGTCGTGATCGGCGTCGACACGCACAAGCACATCCACGTCGCCGCAGTGATGGACTCCATCGGCGGGATCCTCGCGACCCTCACGATCGCGACCGATACAGCTGGCTTCAAGCAACTGCTGGAGTGGGCGAGCGGGTTCGGGAAGATCATCGCGTTCGGCATCGAAGGCACCGGCTCCTACGGGGCCGCGCTGACCTCGTTCTTGCGCCGGAACGATCACAAGGTCGTCGAGGTCTCGCGACCGGATCGTCGGTTGCGGCGCCTGAACGGCAAGTCCGACACTCTCGACGCGGAGAACGCCGCCCGGCGGTCCTCGCGGGGTTCGCGACCGCGGTCCCGAAGAGCGCCGACGGCGTGGTCGAGATGATCCGGCAGCTGAAAGTCGCCCACGACACCGCGGTCAAGGATCGCACCGGAGCGATGGTCACCCTCAAAGCGATGCTCGTCCACGCTACCGAGGATCTCCGACGCGAGACGGCGCGGAAGACGCAGAAGATGATCGCCCGTCACTGCGCCGCGCTCCGGCCCCGTGGGCTCGAAACGCCGGAGGACGCGAACCGTCACGCGCTCCGGTCGATCGCGAAACGCTGGATCGCGCTCAATGAGGAGATCACCGAGCTCGAAGAGCAGATCGAGCAACTCGTTCTCCGGCGGGCGCCGCATCTGCTGGACGAGTTCGGCATCGGTGTCGACACTGCCGCGGAGATCCTCATCGTCGCCGGCGACAACCCCGAGCGCATCAAGAGCGAAGCCGCGTTCGCGAAGCTCGCCGGCATCAGCCCCATCCCCACAGGGTCGGGCATGACCAGCGGGAAGCATCGCATCAACCATGGCGGTCACCGCCAGCTCAATGCCGCGATCTACCGGACCGTCATCGTGAGGATGAGATTCCACGAGCCGACGATCGCCTACGTCGCCCGACGCACCGCCGAAGGCAAGAGCAAACGCGACATCATCCGCTGCCTCAAGCGCTACGTCATCCGCGAGGTCTACCACCTCGTCAAGACCGACCCCAGAACCGGCGAAATCGCGAGTTGACAACTATAGGAGCATCAACGCCCTCGCCGAGGCGATCAACAACCTCTACAAGACCGAGCTGATCCGCCAGCGCGGGCCCTGGAGGACGGTCGAGCAGGTCGAGCTTGCGACGCTCGAATGGGTGTGGTGGTGGAACCACCAACGCCTCCATGGCGAGCTCGGCATGCGCACCCCGGCCGAGGTCGAGGACGCGTACTACGCTGACCTCGGATCAGCCTCCCCGGCGACCGCCGGACAGGGAAACCGATAGGAACGAAACCCAGGCCGATTCATGCTGCCGCTGGCGGTCTGCTAGCTGGCGGCGGATGACCCTCGCGGACGCAGCCACAGGACGCCGAGCAGCATGGCCCCCGCGATCAGGAGAAGGACGGCGACAGCAACGCCGTCCCAGCCGGCCGACGTGAACGCGAAGCCGAGGACCCAGCCGAACAGGCTCGAGCCGCCGTAGTAGCCGAGGTAGTACAGCGACGACGCCTGCGCACGCGCACGGGGCGGCGCCGCCACCGGCGCCCAGCCGGAGGCGACGGCGTGCGCGGCGAAGAAGCCGGCGGTGAAGACGAGGAGCCCCGTCAGGATCAGCGCGAGCACCGGCACGAGCGTCAGGGCGGCGCCGGCTGCCATGACCAGGATCGACATCAGCAGCACCGGGAAGCGGCCGAACCGCGAGGCGAGCGTTCCCGCGACCGGCGAGGCGACCGTTCCCGCAAGGTAGGCGAGGAACAGCAGGCTCACCGCCCAGTGCGGCAGCGAGTACGGGGGTTCGGCGAGCGCGAATCCGAGGTAGTTGTAGAGCGCCACGAAGCCGCCCATGAGCAGGAAGCCCTGGGCGTAGAGCGCGAGCTGTCGCCGGGAGCGCAGGTTGACCGCGAGCCGATGCAGCAGCGACGGTGCGCGATCGGGCCGGTGGCGGAGGGCAACGAAGCCGCGGGCCTTCGGCACGAGCAGGAGGAACGCCACGGCCGAGAGCGCGCAGGCGATCGCGACCGCGAGCACGCCGATCTCCCAACCGGCGAAGTCGCCGACCGGCCCTGCGATGATGCGCCCGGCCAGGCCGCCGATCGTCGTGCCCGCGATGTAGCTGCCGGCGGCGGCGGCCGTATGCGCGGCATCCACCTCCTCACTGAGATAGGCGAGTGCGATCGCCGGAACCGCGCCCAGCCCCACGCCCTCGAGCAGACGGAGCACGAGCAGCAGGCCGAGGTCGGGGCTGAACGGCGCGAGCAGTCCGAACAGTGTCGCGGCGAGGATGCCGACCGTCATCGCGGGCACGCGCCCCACGCGGTCGGCGACGGCGGACCACGGGATCACGGTGGCGGCGAGTCCGAGCGTCGTCGCCGACACCGTCAGGGCCGCGGTCGCGGGCGGTACCTCGAACTCGGCGGCGATCAGCGGCAGCACCGCCTGCGGCGAGTAGAGCTGGGCGAAGGTAGCAATGCCGGCGAAGAACAGTCCAGCGATCAGCCGGCGGTACGCGCGCTCACCAGGCAGATGCCCTGTGAATCCGGATGCCGACATCGGGCCCCACCATACAGGGGGGGGCGTCTGGTCATAAGAGTGGCCGTCGGGTCTGCTGAACGAATAGGTGACACCTGATCTGTGGTGCCTGAGGGTGTCGCTGGGGGGATGTCATCATGCCCAAGCCCTATCCGCGCGAGTTCCGTGAGGACGTGGTTCGCGTTGCTCGTGGTCGGGATGCCGGGGTGCCGTTGCGGAAGATCGCGGCGGACTTCGGGATCAGCGMGACCTGCCTGCAGAACTGGATGCGCCAAGACGACGTCGAAGCCGGGGTCAAGCCCGGCGTGACGAAGTCGGAGGCCGATGAGCTCCGTGAGCTGCGCAAGCGGAACCGGTTGCTCGAGCAGGAGAACGAGGTGCTGCGGAAGGCCGCGGCGTATCTGTCGCAGGCGAACCTCAAGCTCGGTGGTTCCCCAAAATGATGTACCCGCTCGTCCGCGAGCTGGCCGCGAAGGACGCCCCGATGCGGGTGCCG
>NZ_MYFP02000032.1:0-11803 GCF_004514465.2 Microbacterium sp. MEC084
TCGCTCGGGACACCGGGCTTCGCGCCCGCGTCGACCTCCCGACGACGATGCCACACCCGCAGCGTCTCCGCGCTCATGCCGAGGAGACCGGCCACATGCCGCACCGCAGACATCAGATTCGAGTGCTCACCGGAGGCCTTGGCCTCATCGAGCATCCGCAGCGCGCGCTCGCGCATCTCGGGAGAGTACTTCCGGTTCATCGCGTTCCATCCTTGCTTCAAGAACGGAACGAAACCCAGGCCGATTCACCCTGCACCGGGAAGAATCCGTGCCCATACCGGACGCCGGGCTCATCTGGCAGAGATGTCCTGCAGCACTGTCAGGGATGTCCTGATGCACCGCCCGCTGGGGATCTCGCAGCCTCGATCTAGTGCACACATAGGTGCACACATACGTGTGGTGTGCTGTGACGCCATGTGGCGTCTTCGCCACTCGCGCGATCATCCGCACAAACAAGAAAAGCGCCGGTAAACCGGCGCTTTTCTCAAGGTTACTGTCTCAACACAGTGCGCGCCCGAAGGGACTCGAACCCCTAACCTTCTGATCCGTAGTCAGATGCTCTATCCATTGAGCTACGGGCGCTCATGCCGTTGCCGTGGCAACCCGTCTACTGTACATCATGCCGCGGGGCCTCCGCGAATCGGGCCCCCTCCGGGAACGCACCCCGGGCGCGTCGCGCTGCGTCAGGCCTCGTCGGCGTCGTCGCCCGCGCCGGAGCCGCCCTCGGCTGCCGCGCCGACCTTGCGCTTGCGCCGGGCCTGCGCCGAGAGCTTCTGCAGGTCGACCAGGCGCAGCGCCTGCATGCGCGCCTCGCGCATCGACTCGTAGTCGGGGTCCTGGTCGGGGCGCATGGCCTCGATGCGCAGCCGGCCCTCGAGGTTCGCCTCGACGTCGTGCCACGCGGCCTCGCGGGCGTGCTCGACGATGCCGCGCAGCTCGTCGACGTCCTCGGCCTTCAGGCGCAGCGCCTTGGCGACGCCCGAGTACTGCTTGGCGCGGCGGCGCAGGTTGCGCACGTCGCGGTCGCGGTAGTCGTGCGTGCCGTGCGGCTGCGTGTGGCGACCCCACGCGGCGCGGCGCGCCTTGGTGACAGCCGCGGCCGCCCCGTCCTGCTCGTCGGCCAGCGCGATGAGCGCATCCCGGGCCGCGTCGACGAAGTGATCCGGATCGAACGACTCCCCCAGCGAGATCGTGCTCACCAGGATGGTGTTCTTGACCGACAGGCGCGCCGCCGCGAGCGCGATGGCCACGCCCTCGTCGATGGCATCGGCGTTGCGTCCCACCGCACCTCCTGATCACGATCCGAACCGGCGATACCGCCTCTACGAGCGTAGACGTCGCCGGCTCGGATCGTCCTGATCAGACGGCCGCGGGCACGGCCTCGCGCGGCGCCTCGTCGACGAGCTCCTCGACCGGCTCGACGTCCACCGGCCGGGCGACGACCGGCTGGCGCTCGGGCAGGACGGTCGGGTGCGCGCCGGCCATCTTCTCGACCACGCGCACCACCTGGCACGAGTAGCCGTACTCGTTGTCGTACCAGACGTAGAGCACGACGTTCTCGCCGTCGGCGATGGTCGCCAGCCCGTCCACGATGCCGGCGCGGTTGTTTCCGACGAAGTCCGTGGAGACGACCTCGGGCGACTCGATGTAGTCGATCTGCTGGCGCATGGGCGAGGTGAGCGACACCTGGCGCAGGAACGCGTTGAGCTCGTCCTTGGTGGTCGGGCGGGCGAGCTGCAGGTTCAGGATCGCCAGCGACACATCCGGGGTGGGGACGCGGATCGCGCTGCCCGAGAGCTTGCCGGCCAACTGCGGCAGCGCCTTGGCGACGGCCTTGGCGGCGCCGGTCTCGGTGATGACCATGTTCAGCACGGCGGAGCGGCCGCGGCGGTCGCCCTTGTGGAAGTTGTCGATCAGGTTCTGGTCGTTCGTGAACGAGTGCACGGTCTCGACGTGGCCGCGGACGACGCCGAACGACTCGTCGAGCACGCCCAGGATGGGCGTGATCGCGTTGGTCGTGCACGACGCGGCCGACAGGATCCGGTCGTCGGCCGTGATGTCGTCGCTGTTGACCCCGAACACGATGTTCTTGAGCGCGCCCTTGCCGGGCGCGGTGAGCAGCACGCGGCCGGCGCCCTTCGACTGCAGGTGACGCGACAGCGCCTCCTCGTCGCGCCAGCGGCCCGTGTTGTCGACGATGATGGCGTCGCGGATGCCGTACCGCTCGTAGTCGACCGTGGCCGGGTCGTCCGAGTAGATGACCTGGATCAGCGTGCCGTTCGCGAGGATCGTGTCGTTCTCCTCGTCGATCTCGATCGTGCCGGCGAAGGGGCCGTGCACCGAGTCGCGGCGCAGCAGGCTGGCGCGCTTCTTGAGGTCCATGTCGCCGCCCTTGCGGACCACGATCGCCCGCAGGCGCAGCCCCGAGCCGTTGCCCGTGTGGGCGAGCAGGATGCGAGCGAGCAGGCGGCCGATGCGGCCGAAGCCGTACAGCACGACGTCGGTCGGCCGCGGCGTCTCGGCGTCGATCACGGCCGCGAGCTCGGCGCGGATGAAGTCATCGAGGTGGGCGTCCTCGTACGTGCCGCCGAGCTCGTCGTAGCGCGACACGAGGCGGGCCACGTCGATCGACGCGGCCCCCGGCGCGATGCGGGCGATGCCCTCGAGCACCGCAAGGGTCTTGACCGGGTTCAGCACGTCGTCGCCGGTCTGGCGCGCGAAGCGGTGGGCCTTGATGATCTCGATCGGCGACCGGTTGATGAGCCGGCGGCCGTGGATCGACGGCACGATGCCGTGCGTGCGGTAGAGGCGCCCGATCAGGGGGATCATCCGCTCGGCCAGCTCCTCGCGGGCGGTCCATTCCGCCCGGTGAAGCTCGTACTGGGGCGCCTCGAACTTCTCGCTCACGGTCGCTCATCACTCCTTCGTCGATGCGGGCGGATCGCGCCCGGATGTCACGGTGCCCGACGTTCGTCGTCGCGCAGTTCGAGAATACGAACGTTCTCACCAGCCTTTCGGCGCAGACCGACGTCAAAATTTGCGATTCTTTCGCGATCGGCAGGATCGGATCAGCGAGACTCCGCCGCTTGCGCCGACGAGCCCGAGCGCCTTTCGTTTGTGCACGTACGGTTTCCGTTGGTGCACGTATGAATTCACCCGGCGGCCGTGCGCGACGACGACGTCCGTTGCGAAGGAGCACACGTGCAGTACCACCTCGACGGCTACCGGCCCGGCGACCCGACGCTCGAGCCGGCCCTCCCCGGCCGCCCCGCGGGTCCCCTCCGCGACGGCGACGCCGTCGACGTGCTGATCGTGGGCACCGGCCCCGCCGGCATGATGCTCGCCGCGCAGCTGTCGGTGTTCTCCGAGATCGAGACCCGCATCGTCGAGCGCAACCCGGAGCCGCTGCGGATCGGCCGCGCCGACGGCGTCCAGGTCCGCACGGTCGAGACGTTCCAGGCCTTCGGGCTGGCCCGGCAGATGATCGACGAGGGCTACCACATCACGCAGACCGCGTTCTGGGGCCCGGACCCCGAGCACCGCGACCGGATCGCGCGCACGCACCGCGTGCCGGACGACGACCAGGGCCTGTCGGAGATGCCGCACCTCGTGGTCAACCAGGCGCGCATGCAGCAGTACCTGCAGTCGTTCATGGATCGCCGCCCGTCGCGCCTGCGGCCGGACTACGGCATCGAGTTCGTCGGCCTCGAGATCGACCGCGACGCGGCCGACCACCCGGTCACCGTCGCCCTGCGCCGCGCGCGGCATCGACCGCGAGCGCGGCGCGGTCGTGATCGTGCGGCCCGACATGTACGTGGCCGAGGTGCTGCCGCTCGATGAGACGGCCGAGCTCGCCGCGTTCTTCTCGCGCGTGCTCGTGGAGCGTGGCTGACATGGCCGGCGAGGCCCCCGCCGCGACGCGGCGCCCGCTCGACGGCCTCGCGGGGCACCTCGTGCGGCGCGTGCAGCAGCGCCACACGGCGCTGTGGGCCGAGGTGGTCTCCCCCGTCGTGACCGGGCCCCAGTACGCCGTGCTGGCGGTGCTGGCCGAGCAGCCCGGCTCGAGCCAGCGCGAGCTCGGCGCGGCGCTCGATCTGGACGCCTCCACCATCGCGGGCCTCGTCGCGCGGCTGGAGTCGCGCGGCCAGATCTCGCGCGAACCCGACGAGGTCGACGCGCGCAAGAAGACGCTGCGCCTCACGCCCGCCGGCGAGACGCTGCGGGCCTCGCTCGCTCCGCGCGTCGACGCGCTCCAGGACGCGCTCACGGGCGCGCTCACCCCGGCCGAGCGCGAGCAGCTGCGCGACCTGCTGCACCGCATCCTCGCCGACTGACCCGATCCCCGGATCCGGCCGGCCCGGATCCCTCCACCCGCGCCCGAGAAGCGGCGCCGACCCGGCATCCGCCACCCCGCACCGACGAAGGAGTCCCGCCCATGACCGCCACCTCGACGACCACGACACGCGTGCGGGCCGACCGCGCCCGCGTGACGTTCGCCACCGTCGTCGGCACCACCGTCGAGTGGTACGACTACTTCGTCTACGCGACCGTCGCGGGCCTGGTGTTCTCGAAGCTGTTCTTCGAGCCTGCCGGCGAGGAGTTCGCCGCGATCGTGACGTTCGCGTCGGTCGGCCTGAGCTTCCTGTTCCGCCCGCTCGGCGCGTTCCTGGCGGGGCACCTGGGCGACCGGTTCGGCCGCCGCGTGGATCTCGCAGGCGCTGCTGCAGGCCACCGGATCGACCTGGTCGATCGTCTACTACCTCGGCGGCATGATCGCGATCTCGTTCCTCGCGACGCTGATGCTGCGCGACCGCCCGGGCATCCCGCTGGGGATGGACCACGAAGCCGAGCAGGCGCAGAGCCCGATCCGCTTGGTGCGCTGAGCGGGCCCTTCCCCTCGCTCGCCAGATCGTATATTATTTCAGATACGACCCTCGATCAGAGCAAAGGAGCTCGAGTGACCACCGAGCCGACCGACCCCCGCTTCGCCGCGCTGCCCCAGGCGCCCGGCAAGATCATCGCGGTCCACCTCGCGTACGAGTCGCGCGCCGCGCAGCGCGGCCGCCGCCCCAAGGCGCCGTCCTACTTCTTCAAGCCCGCGAGCTCCGTCGCCGCCAGCGGCGCCGAGATCGAGCGCCCCGCCGGCACCGAGCTGCTCGCGTTCGAGGGCGAGGTCGCGCTGATCATCGGCACGCCCGCCCGCCGCGTCCCGCTCGAGCGCGCGTGGGACCACGTCGGGTGGGTGACCGCCTCGAACGACTGGGGCCTGTACGACCTGCGCGGCAACGACAAGGGCTCGAACGTGCGCAACAAGGGCCGCGACGGCTACACGCCGCTCGGCCCGCAGCTGATCGACGCTCGCACGGTCGACCCGTCGGCGCTGCGCGTGCGCACGTGGCGCAACGGCGAGCTCGTGCAGGACGACACGACGTCGGACGACCGGATGATCTTCCCGCTCGCGCAGTTCGTCGCCGACCTGTCGCAGCACTTCACGCTAGAGGTGGGCGACGTCATCCTGACGGGCACGCCCGCGGGCTCGTCGGTCGCCGTCCCCGGCGACGTGATCGAGGTCGAGGTCGACGCGCCGGACGCTGAGGGCTCCCCCACGAGCGGCCGCCTGGTGACCCGCGTGGTCGAGGGACCGGGCGACTTCGCCGAGAACATCGGATCGCTCCCGAGCGTCGACGACCTGCAGCGCGAGGAGGCCTGGGGCTCGCGCGAGGCCGCCGGCCTGCCGCCGATCGAGGCCACCGCGTCCGTGCTCACCGACACCCTGCGCGCCAAGCTCATGGAGGCGCCCGTCGCGGGGCTGTCGCAGCAGCTGCGACAGCGCGGCATCCGCGGCGTGTTCATCGACGGGCCGAAGAGCGACACCCCCGGCGCCAAGCTCGTCGGCACGGCCAAGACGCTGCGCTTCGTGCCGCTGCGCGAGGACCTGTTCACGACGCACGGCGGCGGCTACAACGCCCAGAAGCGCGTGTTCGACGCGGTCGAGCCGGGCGAGGTGATCGTGATCGAGGCGCGCGGCAACGCGGGCTCGGGCACGCTCGGCGACATCCTGGCCCTGCGCGCGAAGGCACGCGGCGCCGCCGGCATCGTGACCGACGGCGGCGTGCGCGACCACGCGCAGGTCGCGTCGTTCGACATCCCCGTGTTCTCGCAGGGCGGGCACCCGGCCGTGCTCGGCCGCTACCACGTGCCGTGGGAGGGCGACGTGACGATCGCGTGCGGCGGCGCCACGGTGCAGCCCGGCGACATCATCGTGGGCGACGACGACGGCGTGATCGTGATCCCCCCGCCCCTCGCCGAGGAGGTCGCGGACGCGACGCTCGCGCAGGAGGCCGAGGACGCCTGGATCGCGACGCAGGTCGAGGCCGGGCACCCGGTCGACGGCCTGTTCCCGATGAACGCCGAGTGGCGCGCCCGCTACGAAGCCGAGACCGGTGCCTGACATGGCCTCCGCCGTGGCCGCCGAGAGCAAGTCGGAGCGCGCGTACGAGTGGATCCGGGAGCGGATCCAGCGCCGCGAGTTCAGCCCCGGCTACCGCCTCGTGCTCGGCCCGATCGCGCAGACGCTCGGCATGAGCGTCGTGCCCGTGCGCGAGGCCATCCGCCGCCTCGAGGCCGAGGGCCTGGTGGAGTTCGAGCGCAACGTCGGGGCGCGCGTGTCGCTCGTCGACCGCGAGGAGTACGCCCACTCGATGCAGACGCTCGGCGTCGTGGAGGGCGTCGCGACCGCGCTCGCGGCCCCGCTCCTCACGCCCGCCGACCTCGACCGCGCGGAGGCGGTCAACCAGCGGCTGATCGCGCTGCTGGACGACTTCGACCCCATCGCCTTCACGCGCCTGAACCGCGAGTTCCACTCGGTGCTGTTCGAGACGTGCCCCAACCCGCACATCCTCGACCTGGTGCACCGCGGCTGGACCCGCCTGCACAACCTGCTCGACTCCACGTTCGCGTTCGTCCCCGGCCGCGCGCATGAGTCGGTGCGCGAGCACGCGCAGATCCTCGAGCTCATCCGGTCCGGCGCCGCGCCGATCGAGATCGAGCTCGCCGCCCGGCAGCACCGCTGGGGAACCATGAACGCCTACCTGACCTCCCACTGATCCGAACCCTCCCGAAGGAGCCCCGCATGAGCACTCCCGTGACCGAGCGGCACGTCCCCGCGGACCTGCCCGCCAAGATCCAGCACTACATCGGCGGCAAGCACGTCGACTCGATCGACGGCGACACGTTCGACGTGCTCGACCCGGTGTCGAACGAGACCTACCTGCAGGCCGCCGCGGGCAAGAAGGCCGACGTCGACGCCGCCGTCGCCGCCGCCCGCAAGGCCTTCCTCGAGGGCCCGTGGCCCAAGATGCTGCCGCGCGAGCGCTCGCGCGTCCTGCACCGGATCGCCGACATCGTCGAGTCGCGCGACGCCCGCCTCGCCGAGCTCGAGTCGTTCGACTCGGGCCTGCCCATCACGCAGGCGCTCGGCCAGGCCCGCCGCGCGGCCGAGAACTTCCGCTTCTTCGCGGACCTGATCGTGGCGCAGGCCGACGACACCTTCAAGGTGCCGGGCCGCCAGATCAACTACGTCAACCGCAAGCCGATCGGCGTCGCGGGCCTCATCACGCCGTGGAACACGCCGTTCATGCTCGAGTCGTGGAAGCTCGGCCCCGCGCTCGCGACCGGCAACACGGTCGTGCTCAAGCCCGCTGAGTTCACCCCGCTGTCGGCCTCGCTGTGGGCCGGCATCTTCGAGGAGGCGGGCCTGCCCGAGGGCGTGTTCAACCTCGTGCACGGCTTCGGCGAGGACGCGGGCGACGCGCTCGTGAAGCACCCGGACGTGCCGCTCATCTCGTTCACGGGCGAGAGCCGCACGGGCCAGATCATCTTCGGCAACGCCGCCCCGTACCTGAAGGGCCTGTCGATGGAGCTCGGCGGCAAGTCGCCCGCCGTCGTGTTCGCCGACGCCGACCTCGAGGCCGCGGTCGACGCGACCATCTTCGGCGTCTTCTCGCTGAACGGCGAGCGCTGCACGGCGGGCAGCCGCATCCTGGTCCAGCGCGACATCTACGACGAGTTCGTGGAGCGCTACGCGGCGCAGGCCAAGCGCGTCAAGGTCGGCTACCCGCACGACCCCGCGACCGAGGTCGGCGCGCTCGTGCACCCGGAGCACTACGAGAAGGTCATGTCGTACGTCGAGATCGGCAAGGGCGAGGGCCGCCTGGTCGCCGGCGGCGGCCGCCCCGAGGGCTTCGACGAGGGCAACTTCGTCGCCCCCACGGTGTTCGCCGACGTCGCGCCCGACGCCCGCATCTTCCAGGAGGAGATCTTCGGCCCGGTCGTCGCGATCACGCCGTTCGACACGGACGAGGAGGCGCTCGAGCTCGCCAACGACACCAAGTACGGCCTCGCGGCCTACATCTGGACCAACGACCTCAAGCGCGCCCACAACTTCGCGCAGAGCGTCGAGGCCGGCATGGTGTGGCTCAACTCGAACAACGTGCGGGACCTGCGCACGCCCTTCGGCGGCGTCAAGGCCTCGGGCCTCGGCCACGAGGGCGGCTACCGCTCGATCGACTTCTACACCGACCAGCAGGCCGTGCACATCACGCTCGGCAAGGTCCACAACCCCACGTTCGGCAAGGAGGGCGGCTCGGCTCACTGAGCGCCGCCCGACATCCGGATCCCCAGAACAAGAGCAAGGACGCTGACATGACCGACACCACCGACCGCCGAGGCACCAAGACCTCCTCGGGCTTCTTCGTCTCGCAGGAGGCGCCCATCGAGGCCGCCAACGCCGTCGCCACCCCCAAGGCGCCCGCGCCGGACATCCTGCGCTGCGCCTACATGGACCTCGTCGTGACCGACCTGCAGAAGTCGCGCGAGTTCTACGTCGACATCCTCGGCCTGCACGTGACCGAGGAGGACGACGAGGCGATCTACCTGCGCTCGACCGAGGAGTTCATCCACCACAACCTGGTGCTGCGCAAGGGCCCGATCGCGGGCGTCGCCGCGTTCTCGTACCGCGTGCGCACCCCCGAGGACCTCGACAAGGCCGTCGCGTTCTACGAGGAGCTCGGCTGCCGCGTCATCCGCAAGCCGGAGGGCTTCACCAAGGGCATCGGCGACTCGGTGCGCGTGGAGGACCCGCTGGGCTTCCCGTACGAGTTCTTCTACCAGACCGAGCACGTCGAGCGGCTGTCGTGGCGCTACGACCTGCAGTCGCCCGGCGAGCTCGTGCGCCTCGACCACTTCAACCAGGTCACGCCGGATGTGCCGCGCGCCGTGCGCCACTACCAGGACCTCGGCTTCCGCGTCACGGAGGACATCCAGGACGAGGACGGGGTCGTCTACGCCGCGTGGATGCGCCGCAAGCCCACCGTGCACGACACCGCCACGACCGGCGGCGACGGCCCGCGCATGCACCACGTCGCGTTCGCCACGCACGAGAAGCACAACATCCTCGCGATCTGCGACAAGCTCGGCGCGCTGCGCCGGTCGGACGCGATCGAGCGCGGCCCCGGCCGCCACGGCGTCTCGAACGCGTTCTACCTCTACCTGCGCGACCCCGACGGCCACCGCGTCGAGATCTACACGCAGGACTACTACACGGGCGACCCCGACAACCCGGTCGTCACGTGGGACGTGCACGACAACCAGCGCCGCGACTGGTGGGGCACCCCGGTCGTGCCCAGCTGGTACACCGAGGCCTCGCTCGTGCTCGACCTCGACGGCAACCCGCAGCCCGTCGTGGCCCGCGAGGACAAGAGCGAGATGGCCGTGACCATCGGCGCCGACGGCTTCTCGTACACGCGTCCCGAGGACGACGCCGAGATGCCCTCGTGGAAGCTGGGCGAGTACAAGCTCGGCAACCAGCTGTGAGGATGGGCGCATGCTGACATCGGAGCAGATCGCTCAGATCGCCGAGGAGCTCGCCGAGGCGGATCGCACGCACAGCGTGATCCCCCGCATCACGGCGCGGTTCCCGGAGGCGACCGTGGAGGACTCGTACGCGATCCAGGGCATCTGGCGCGACAAGAACCTCGAGGCGGGCCGCCGCCTCGTCGGCCGCAAGATCGGTCTGACGTCCAAGGCGATGCAGCAGGCGACCGGCATCACCGAGCCCGACTACGGCGTCATGTTCGACGACACCGTGTGGGAGTCGGGCTCGGTGATCCCCGCGGCGGACTTCTCGAACATCCGGATCGAGGTCGAGCTCGCGTTCGTGCTGAAGGAGCCCCTCGAGGGCCCCGCGTGCTCGCTGTTCGACGTGCTGCGGGCGACCGAGTACGTCACGCCCGCGCTCGAGGTGCTCAACTCGCACATCGAGATGGAGGGCCGCACGATCGTCGACACGATCTCGGACAACGCCGCGTACGGCGGCATGGTGCTCGGCGGCCGGCCCATGCGGCCCGACGACATCGACCTGCGCTGGATCGGCGCGATGCTGTACCGCAACGAGCAGATCGAGGAGACCGGCGTCTCGGGCGGCGTGCTCGGCCACCCCGGCAACGGCGTGGCGTGGCTCGCGAACAAGATGCACCAGCACGGCGACCGCCTCGAGGCGGGCGAGATCATCCTGGCCGGCTCGTTCACGCGCCCGGTGTGGGCGACGGCGGGCGACAGCATCCTGTGCGACTACGGCCCGATGGGGGTGATCTCGTGCAGCTTCCGGTGACACGTCTCTCTCCGACACTGCGGCACCGGCTGGCGGCGACGGATCGCGCGCTGGCCGGCGGATGGGTCTGCTCCGGCTCCCCCGTGATGGCCGAGATCATGGCCGGCTCGGGCCTCGACTGGCTCATGATCGACATGGAGCACGGCCCGATCGGGCTCGGCGAGGTGCAGGCGATGCTGCAGGCGGCGTCCGGGTATCCCGTCACGACGATCGTGCGCGTGCCGGCGAACGACGCCGTGTGGGTCAAGCAGGTGCTCGACCTCGGCGCGCAGACGATCATGGTGCCGATGGTGTCGACCGCGGAGCAGGCCGCCGCGGCCGTCGCGCACGCGTCGTACCCGCCGAAGGGGCACCGCGGCGTGGGCAACGCGCTCGCGCGCTCCGGGCGCTGGAACCGTGTCGATGACTACCTCGCGAACGCCGCCGAGCACACGTCGGTGATCGTGCAGATCGAGACCTCGGAGGGCGTGGACAACGCCGAGGCGATCGCGGCGGTCGACGGCATCGACGGCGTGTTCGTCGGCCCGAGCGACCTCGCCGCGTCGATGGGCCTGATCGGGCAGCAGACGCATCCGGATGTCGTCGCGGCCGTCGAGCGCGCGTTCGCGGGCGTGCGGGCGGCGGGAACGCCCGTCGGCGTCAACGCGTTCGTCGAGTCCGCGGCCCGCGGCTACGTCGAGGCCGGCGCGCGGTTCCTGCTCGTGGGCGCCGACGTGGGCCTGGTCGCCCGCGGCTCGGAGGCACTCGCGAAGACCTTCATCCCCGCCGCCGACGCGACCGAGCGCGCGTCGTACTGAGCCCCTTGCCCCGAGCTGTCGCTTCGTTGCGGCAGTTCGGGGCAATCGGCGCTCCCGGCCCCCGCGGGCCGGGCGCGCGCCTAGGGCGTGTCTGACAATTGCCGGGTCCAGGCGATGACGGCGTTGAGGATGACAGCGGCCCGGTAGGTGATCGCGAGTTTGTCGTAGCGGGTGGCGAGTCCTCGCCATTGCTTGATGTGGCAGTAGCGGCGCTCGATGACGTTGCGGCCCTTGTAGTCGGCGGCGTCGAGGCCGACGGGGCGTCCGCCGCGTGAGCCGCGGCGCTTGCGGTGGCCTTGCTGGTCGGACGGCTCGGGGATCACGGCCTTGATCCCGC
>NZ_MYFP02000033.1:0-10655 GCF_004514465.2 Microbacterium sp. MEC084
ACGCGCCCGCGGGATCAAGGCCGTGATCCCCGAGCCGTCCGACCAGCAAGGCCACCGCAAGCGCCGCGGCTCACGCGGCGGACGCCCCGTCGGCCTCGACGCCGCCGACTACAAGGGCCGCAACGTCATCGAGCGCCGCTACTGCCACATCAAGCAATGGCGAGGACTCGCCACCCGCTACGACAAACTCGCGATCACCTACCGGGCCGCTGTCATCCTCAACGCCGTCATCGCCTGGACCCGGCAATTATCAGACATGCCCTAGATCACGCACAGAGATCGGCCCGGCACCCCAGAGGGTGCCGGGCCGATCGCGTGCCGCCGTTCGGGTTACAGGCCGAGGCCCGTCAGCAGGCGGTTGAGGAGCGCCGTGATGTCACGGGGCCGTCGCGGTCGAGCAGTCCCGCGACCGCGCACAGCAGGTTGCCGAGCAGGTTGCCCGCGCCGGGCTGGGCCGTCACGTCGAGGTTCACCGGGGCAAGGTCGACGACGAGGCCGAGCAGGTCGAGGTGCAGCGGACCGAGGTCGAGCGTCAGGATGTCGCACGCCTGGTCGACCATCAGCGAGTCGACCGGTGCCGTGAAGTCGACGCCCTCCGTGGGCAGCCGGGCGTGCATCGTGAGCCCAAGGGCTGCACTTCGCGCGGGCTACCAGTGAGAAGTAGCGGCCGGTGTCAGCGGTGGTGTCCCCGGGGAAGGATCAGGTAACACGATCTTCTCGGGCGGAAACACGATCGACCTCCCGCTGTAGCCAACCCGAAACGGATTGGCCCGGAAACTGACGGCATGACGACGGCCGACACGGTTTCCACCCGGGTGAACATCGCACTCCTGGGTGTCCGCAGCGACGCACCCGTCCGCCGGACGGGCGGTGCGGGGCCGAGCGACGACGGGCACTTCCTCATCGGTGGAGAAGGCGCAGCCATCCCGCTCAACCCGGACAGCCCGTACGTCATCCGCTCCGGGCGGCTGACGCTCGATGGTGCCGACCTCGGCCTGGACGTCCAGCCGGTTCGACGCCCGGCGTTCTACGACCTGCAGACCGCCGACGGAATCTCGTACGAGAAGATCGCGAAGCTGCACGGCCGCGACATCCTCGCCACCACCGTCGTCCAGACATGTGTGCGTTACGACGAGAGCGAGCGATGCCGGTTCTGCGCCATCCAGGCCTCGCTCGAGTCGGGCGCGACGATCGCCGTGAAGACACCGGCGATGCTCGCCGAGGTCGCCGAGGCGGCGGTGCGGTTGGACGGGATCCGGCAGATGGTCATGACCACGGGCACATCGAACGGACGGGACCGCGGCGCCAAGCACTTGGCGCGCTGCGTCCGGGCGGTGAAGGCAGCGGTTCCCGATCTTCAGATCCAGGTGCAGTGCGAGCCCCCAGCCGACCTGCAGGCGATCACGGACCTGTACGAGGCGGGTGCGCGCTCCATCGGCATCCATGTGGAATCCATGGACGACGAGGTGCGCCGGCGGTGGATGCCCGGCAAGTCGACCGTGTCGATGGACGAGTACCGAGCTGCGTGGCGGGAGGCGGTCCGCGTCTTCGGCTACAACCAGGTATCGACATACCTGCTCGTCGGCCTCGGTGAGGACCCCGACGAGTTCGTCGAGGGAGCGCGCGAACTGATCGAGATGGGCGTCTATCCGTTCGTCGTGCCCTTCCGTCCCCTCAAGGGCACCCTCGCCACCGACGTCGACCATGTGCCTGCCCCGGATCGGCGGCTGCTGCACGATGTCACGACACGCGTCGCCGAGCTTCTCACGGCGGCGGGCATGCGCAGCGAGGACCAGAAGGCCGGGTGCGCTGCGTGCGGCGCATGCGGCGTGCTCAAGACTGCGGGGGCGTGAGCGCATGCTGGACGTCCCCGTTCTCACCGGACACGCCGTACCGCGCACGGACGCGTGGAGCATCGGTCGTGCCGAAGGGCAGGAAGTCGAGGCCTACCGACGCATCCGACGCGACGTTTTCGTGGACGAGCAGGGACTTTTCGCCGGCACCGACGGCGATCGCATCGACGACGACCCGCGCACGATCGTGCTGGTCGCGCGCACACCGGAGGGTGGGGTGCTCGGCGGTGTGCGTCTCGCCCCGGCCACCGAAGGACGGGACATCGGCTGGTGGACCGGTAGCCGGCTCGCCGTCGCGAAGGGTTCGCGGCACTCCGGTGGCATCGGCCCGGCGCTCGTACGTGCGGCGTGCCGCACCGCGCTGGATTCGGGCGTGCTCCGCTTCGAGGCGGCGGTGCAGCGGCCCAACGCCGTGCTCTTCCGGCGCCTGGGGTGGACGGAGTGGGGCAGCGAGATCGTCGCGGGTGTCGAGCACGCTCGCATGCGCTGGCCGATCGAGCGCATCGCACGGCTCGTCGAGGCCACGAAGGCGCCGATCGTCGACGTGATCGGCATGCTTCGCGATGACATCCTGCACACGCTGGGCGGCGAAGGCTATGTGGGTGACGACGGTGCCCCGATCCCCGGCAGCGACCTGGTCGCCGCGTGCGACGCCATCCTGCCATCGCTGCTGACCCGCGACCCCGAGTGGGCGGGGTGGTGCGGCGTTCTCGTCAACATGAACGATCTCACGGCGATGGGGGCGACCGGATCGGGCCTCATGAACGCCGTGGCGGCGCCGACCGCTTCCTTCGCCCGCCGCGTGCTGAACGGGCTCCGCAGCGCCGCGATCGCGTGGGATGTGCCGGTGCTGGGCGGACACACGCAGCTGGGTGTGGCACCGTCCCTCACCGTCACCGCGATCGGTCGTGCCGCACGCCCGGTGCCCGGCGGCGGCGCACGGCCGGGTCATGACCTCTCGCTCACAGTCGATCTCCGCGGCGGGTGGCGTCGCGGCTTCGAGGGAAAGCAGTGGGACTCGACGTCCACGAGCTCCGGTGCCGACCTGCGCGCCATGGCGCGGTCGGTCGGCGAGGCGCGACCCGCGGCCGCCAAGGACGTGTCCATGGCGGGCATCGTCGGCACCGCGGCGATGCTCGCTGAGTCGTCGGGTACAGGGGTGACGATCGATGTCGCCGCCGTCCCGGCGCCTCCCGGGGCCGCCTTCGGTGACTGGCTGACCTGCTTCCCCGGGTTCGGGATGCTCACGAGCGATTCTCCCGGGGCGTCACGCATGACGGCCCGCCCGGCGACCACCGCCGTCATCGGGTCGATCGATCCCCAGCCCGGTGTCCGGCTGCGTTGGCCCGACGGCATCGAGACCGTCGCGGCAGGGCCCCGCGCGAGCGGTCTGGGTACCGCCTCCGCACGTGGAAGCGCCGCCGAGCACACACTCTGACCCCTATCGACGTTCCACCGCCATCCGGCACACCCTTCGCGCACCACCGACCGACAGGAGAGCACCATGACCGACGACATCGACGCCCAGATCCAGGCGAACATCGAGAAGTCGCTGAACGAGATTCCGCACCCGTCGCTGCCGAAGGGCAGCAACCTCTACGGATCCACGAAGATCTTCCCCGACTACCAGGCCGAGAACGGCGAAAGCTACTTCACGCTCGTGCACGGCATCCCGCATGAGTCGTCGGTGAGCTTCGTCGCGATCCTGCAGGCCACTCGGGCGCTGCGCAAGGGCTTCGAGTCGGCGATGTACTTCTACGGACCGGGAGCGCTCGCATGCATGGCGACGCGTGGCTTCCCGACGACGGGGGACGCTGGCTTCCCTGGAGAGCTCAACATGAACGGCTCCCTGGAGACCTTCATCAAGGAGGGCGGCACCGTGTTCGCCTGCCGGTTCGGCATGGCGCTGCACGGCCTGCGCGAAGAGGACCTCATCGAGGGCGTCATCCCCGCCCACCCGCTCGACGTGCAGGATGCGCTCATCCACTACGCGCGCAAGGGCGCGATCATCAACTCCACATACAACCTGTAGGAGCAGGAAGTGACCGTGACAGTCGCCGCGGTCGCGGCCAACTTCGGCCGCGACCTCGAAGAGAACTACGCGCTGATCGAACGTATCGTCGGGGAGGCGAGGGACGCCGGAGTGCAGCTCCTCGTCTTCCCCGAGGCTGCCATCGGGGGATACCTCTCCTCACTGGGAAACCACGGCGACACGGTGCGCACGACGCAGCGCTCGCTGCCACCGGCCATCACCCTCGACGGTCCCGAACTGCGCCGTGTGCAGCAGATCGCCGGTGACATGATCGTGTGCATCGGCTTCTGCGAACTCGACGCCGATGGCGAAACGCGTTACAACGCGGCAGCCTGCCTCGACGGCACCACCATCTACGGGGCGTACCGCAAGGTGCATCAGCCGCTCGGCGAGAACATGTCGTATTCGGCAGGGTCGGAGTATCGCGCGTTCGACACCCCGGTCGGGCGTATCGGGCTGCAGATCTGCTACGACAAGGCATTCCCCGAAGCAGCACGGTCACTGGCGCTCGACGGCGCTGAGATCATCGCCAGTCTCTCGGCGTGGCCGGCCGCGCGCACAGCGACCGCCGAGAATCTGCAGGAGGATCGCTGGACGTACCGCCACAACCTCTTCGACATGTCGCGCGCCCTCGACAATCAGGTGTTCTGGATCGCGTCCAACCAGTCGGGCACGTTCGGATCGCTCCGATACGTCGCGAACGCCAAGGTCGTCGACCCTGGTGGCAACGTGCTCGCCACGACGCTCCTGGACGCGGGACTGGCCATCGCGGAGATCGATGTGGAAGCGACATTCCGGGCGATGCGCGGCGGGATGTTCCACCTGCGTGACCGGCGACCCGATGCCTACGCCTCCGATCTCGTCGCCCGCAAGGAGGAGCTCGTCCATGCCTGAGATGCGTTTCGCGGTGCGGTGGCCGGATGGCGCCGTCACCGAACACTATTCGCCGAGCCTCGTGATGCACGACCATCTCGTCGTCGGTGCCGACTATCCGGTCGAGGATTTCCTGGCGCGTACATCCGCTGCCCTCCACGAGGCCAGCGAACGCGTGCGCGCCAAGTTCGGCTTCGCGTGCACCTCGGCGATGGCGTCCGAGCAGGAGATCGGCCGCCTCGCCGCGGGATTCGGAAGCGGCACGGTCGAGGTGCTGCGGATGGAGCCGCCCCTGCCGGGCGACGAGGGTGCCGCATGATCCGCGCGACGCTGACTTCGGGCGAGCACTATCCGACGGTCATCGTCGGCGCCGGTCAAGCCGGACTGTCGGTGAGCAAGCTTCTCGTCGACCGGGGCATCCCGCATGTGGTGATCGAGCGCGACGAGATCGCCCACGAGTGGCGGGACGGGCGGTGGGACAATTTCACGCTCGTCACCCCGAACTGGCACTGCTCGCTTCCCGACTACCCCTACGACGGCGACGATCCCGACGGCTTCATGCAGCGTGACGAGGTCTACGCCTGGGTCCGGCGATACGCCGACTCGTTCGACGCGCCCGTCATCGAGGGCGTCACCGTCACCCGCGTCTCAACGCACCCGACGTCCGGTTTCCTCGTCGAGACCACGGCCGGCACAGTCACGGCCGACAGTGTGGTGGCGGCCGTGGGCGGCTACCACGTCCCCGTGCTGCCCGAGTGGGCGGGCGCTGTGCCGCCTCGCATTCTGCAGGTGCATTCGCATGAGTACCGCAGTGCCTCGCAACTTCCCGCCGGAGACGTGCTCGTGGTCGGAACGGGACAGTCGGGCACCCAGATCGCTGAGGACCTGCACCTCGAGGGCCGGCGCGTTCACCTGGCCGCCGGGCGAGCGCCCCGCGTCGCGCGTTTCTATCGGGGACGCGACTGCATGACGTGGCTGGCCGAGATGGGGGTCTACGACATCCCGGTGTCGACGGCGGGTCTGGCCAAACGCGAGTCGACCAATCATTACGTCACCGGACGGGACGGCGGCCGCGACATCGATCTGCGAGCATTCGCCCAAGAGGGCATGCAGCTGTACGGCCGGGCGATCGGGGTGGACGCCGATGGCATCCTCTTCGGCGGAAATCTCGCCGCCGACCTGGACTATGCCGATTCGGTGGCGGAGTCGATCAAGAACGACATCGACGCGTACATCGCGCGCGAGGGCATCGAGGCGCCCACCGAAGAACGGTACTCGCCGGTGTGGGCGCCGCCGCCGGATGCGCCGGACAGGCTCGATTTCGCCGAGCTGTCGGCGATCGTGTGGTCCATCGGATTCCGGGCCGATTGGTCATGGATCGACCTCGACGTGTTCGACCCCGAGGGCCATCCCGCCCACACGCGCGGCGAGACGTCGGTCCCGGGGTTCGCGTTCATCGGATTGCCGTGGATGCACACGTGGGGATCGGGGAGGTTCCACTCGGTCGCGCGCGACGCCGAGCACGTCGCCCAAGGCATTGCGGCGCACGTGGGCGAGACGCACCGCCAGCGTCTGGCGGGATAGCGTCCTACGCTGACGTCGATGAGTTCGGTGACGATGGGGGCGGTGGCGGCGCACTTCGGCCGCGACGTGGAGCGCACGCTCGTCAAGCTTCCCGGCATCGTCGAGCAGGCCCGACAGGCGGGTGTCGATCTGCTGGTGTTTCCGGATGCGACGATCGGCGGATACCTGCTCGATCTGCACCACCCCGCCCAGGCCGACGGCGGCCTGCCGCCCGCCGTCGAGCTCGATGGGCCCGAGGTGCGGTCGGTCGCCGAGGCGGCCGGCGACATGGTGGTGTGCGTTGGCATCGCAGAACGGGTGCTCGTCGACGGGGAGGAGCAGCGGTACAACACCGCCGTCTGCGTGGGCGGCGGAGAGATCCTCGGCACGCACCGCAAGGTTCACCTGCCGTTGGGCGAATCGGAGGCGTACCGGGCGGGAGAGGGGTTCGATGCGTTCGATACGCCGGTCGGACGCATCGGGATGCTCATCGACTTCGACAAGACGTTCCCCGAGTCTGCACGATCACTGGCCCTCGACGGGGCCGAGATCATCGCCTGCCTGAACGCGTGGCCCGCGAGCGTCACCGACCGTTCCGACCGCATCCGCAACGACCGGCAGGCGCATCTGTTCGACCTGTACGACTGCGCCCGCGCCGCCGAGAACCAGCTGTTCGTCGTGTCGGCGAACCAGACCGGTGTGCTGGGCGGCCTGCGCTTCCTCGGGCAGGCGAAGGTCGTCGACCCGGCCGGCGAGATCATCGCGAAGACGTGGGCGAAAGGGGGTCTCGCGCTCGCCAGCGCGGACGTGTCCGCGGACATCGCCCGTGCTCGGCGATCGCTCGACCATCTCGCGCAGCGGGTCGAGACCGCCTACCGGACCGGCTCGGTGTGATCCGTGCAGATCGACCAGATCACTTACTCGACCAAGCCGCGCGGCGGAGTCGTGCACACGCTCGCCCTCTCCGAGGCTCTTGCGCGGCGAGGCCACGAGGTCACGGTGTGGACGCTCGGCCGCGGTGGCGACCGCGCATTCTTCCGTGACCTCGATCCGGCGGTGCGGATCCGGGTCGTGCCCTTCGACCCGCGAGAGGATGAGACCGTCGGCGATCGCATCGAACGCTCCATCCAGACGATGCGCGCGGCCTTCGCGCCCACGGGAGGAGTGGGCGGGATCGTCCATGCGCAGGACTGCATCTCGGCCAACGCGGTCGGCCGTGCCATCCGCACGATCCACCACCTCGACGCCTTCACGACGCCACGGCTCGTGGAATGCCACGAGCGTGCCGTGCGCGAGCCGATCGCGCGACTGTGCGTATCGGCTGCCGTCGCCGGCGAGGTGAGGGAGCAGTACGGACTCGGCGCGACCGTCATCCCCAACGGCGTCGATTTCACCCGCTTCGCCGGGGTGCCCGCCGACGACCGCGGCGTCTGGTCGGCGCGACTCGGTCGTTACGTCCTCGCCGTCGGCGGAATCGAGCCCCGCAAGGGCAGCATCGACCTGCTGGAGGCCTACGCGATGCTGCGGACACAGCATCCGGATGTCTCGCTCGTCTTCTGCGGCGGCGAGACGCTGTTCGACTACCGCGACTACCGCGCCGCATTCGACCGTCGGGCCGTAGAGCTGAATGTCTCACCCATCGTCCTCGGCACGCTTCCGCACGACGCGGTACCGCCTCTGGTCGCTGCAGCGGATGTGCTCGCCTTCGTCTCGACGAAGGAGGGCTTCGGGCTGGCCGCTATGGAAGCGCTCGCGGCCGGGACGCCCGTCGTCGCGCGCGATCTGCCGGTGCTGCGCGAGGTGTTCGGCGGCGCCGTCGCCTACGCCGCGGACGTCGCAGGAATCGCCGCGGCGCTCGAGCGGGCGTTGTCGACTTCCGTCGATCCCCGTCCGGGTCGGAAGGTCGCGGCCTCCTACTCGTGGGACACCGCGGCGGCGCGGCACGAGCGGTTCTACGAACTGGTCTCCGAACGCGGAGGAGACGGCGGTGCGCCGCTCGATCTCGAAGATCTTCGCTGACGCGGCACGCGACACACCCGACTGCATCGTCGTCACGGACGCGGCGGGCGACCTGACGGCGGCGGCGCTGGATGCGGCGGCCACACGGCTGGCGTGGGAGCTCATCGCGCGGGGCGTGCGGCGCGACGACCTCGTCACCATCACGCTGCCGAACACCCGCGCGTTCATCGTGGCATGCGTCGGGACATGGCGCGCCGGTGCGACCCCGCAGCCTGTCGCCATCGACCGCTCGCCCGGACAGCGTCTCGCCATCGCCCGCGTCGCGCGGCCGAGCGCCGCGATCGGGGCCCCGACCGGCATCTCGGGGATGCCGACGATCGACGATCCGCTCGCGCTCGAGGGACGGTACCCGTCCACGGCTCCGCCCGACTCGTATGCGGCGAGCTGGAAGGCGCCGACGTCGTCGGGCAGCACCGGCTCGCCGAAGCTCGTCGTCGCCACCGGGCCCGCGTTGTTCGATCCGACGCGGCCGGCGGCGGAGTTCCTGCCGCTGGCGGGTGTGCAACTGGTGTCAGGGCCGCTGTCGCACTCGGCCGTGTTCACATACGCGATGCGCGGGCTCATGACGGGTCACCGCCTCGTGGTGCTGCCGCGCTTCGACGAGCGCGCGTGGCTCGACGCCGTGGAGCGGCATGCGGTGACCTGGGCGCTGCTCGTCCCGACGATGATGCGCCGGCTGCTGCGGCTGCCCGAGGCGGAGCGGTCGGTTGCGCGGGTGCGCAGCATCGAGACCGTGCTGCACATGGGCGCACCCTGTGCGCCGGACCTGAAGCGAGGCTTCCTCGCCTGGCTGGGTCCTGAGCGCGTCGTCGAGGTCTACGCGGGCAGCGAATCGAACGGGCTCACCCTCGTGCGCGGCGATGAGTGGCTCCGGCACCCCGGCACGGTCGGGCGCCCGGTGGGCGGTACGGAGATCCTGATCCGCCGCTCCGATGGCTCGCCCGCCGCGGTCGGCGAAGCGGGCGAGGTGTGGATGCGGCGCGGTACCGAATCCGCGTATCGGTATCTCGGAGCCGCATCCGCTCGCGATGACGATGGGTGGGACACCCTGCGCGACATCGGGCACGTCGACGAGGAGGGGCGTCTCTACCTGCGGGACCGTTCGGATGATGTCATCGTCCGCGGGGGCGAGAAGATCTACCCGGCCGAAGTGGAGGCGGTGCTCGAGGCCCATCCGGCCGTGCGGGGTGCAGTGGCCTTCGGTGTGCCGCATCCGGAGCTCGGCGCGGTCGTCGCCGCGGTCGCCGATATCGCCGGTGCGGACATCGACGAGCGGGAGTTGCGTGCGTGGGCAGCGGAGCGACTCGATCCGGCACGACGGCCGTGCACTCTGACGCTCGTGCGCCAGGCGGTGCGCAACGACGCGGGCAAGACATCCCGGGCGGCCTGGCGTGAGGCGTGCCGGTCAGCCGATGGTTCCGCGTCTCGTTCGGGGGCGAGCGGCGTCGCCATGTCTGCACCCCGCTGACGACAGGAGCTGGCAGTTCGTCGCGCGCACACCGTACCGCTCAGCCTCTGCGCGCCTCCGTCACCTGCTTGGAGCGGACTGCGGGCCTGCCCGCCAGTCGGATTGTTCCCCATGCGCCGGCCGCGGCCGTGCCGACCACTGCGGCGACGAAGACGGCGAAGAGGACGGAGTGATGCATCGCCGTCTCCGGGATGCGACGCTCGGGAACGGCCAGTACGCCGAAGAGGGCTCCGAGCAACCCCAGGTAGCTTCCGGTCATAAAGGACCGGTGGGCCTTCACGTTGTGCCGTCGGGCGGCGACGATCCCCAGGGTCACGGTGCCGGCTGTGAACAGAGACAGAGCGTGCAGCCATCCGAAGCCGCCCGTGATCGTCCTGATCCGGAAGGAGGACGCGATCACGAAGGCCATGGCGGCGACCCACGACCACCCGATGATCCGGTGAGGGCGATCGCCTCGTCGGCGCCGGATGATCTGGAAAGCGCCGAGCACGAGCGCGTATGTCGCGGAGATCGCGTGCAGAAGAATCAGGGGGTCCCAACGATCAAGCATCGCCCGATCCTTCCACAGCCTCCAGCTGCCGAAGTCGCCGGACCGCCTGGGTCTGCTGAACGAATAGGTGACAGTTTCGGTTAGGCCGCGAGGGCCAGGTTCTGGTTCATGATGGTCTCGAACTCGATCGGCGTCAAACGGCCCAGACGGGCTTGCCGGCGGCGTCGGTGGTAGGTCCGCTCGATCCAGGTCACGATCGCGACGCGCAGCTGTTCTCGGTTGGCCCAGGCGCGGCGGTCGAGGACGTTCTTCTGCAGCAGGCTGAAGAACGACTCCATCGCGGCGTTGTCGCCCGCA
>NZ_MYFP02000034.1:0-10412 GCF_004514465.2 Microbacterium sp. MEC084
CCGCGTCGCCGTGCTCGGCCTGGCCTTCAAGCCCGACAGCGACGACATCCGCGACTCCCCCGCCCTCGACGTCGCCGTCCGCCTCAAGGGCCTCGGCGCGGAGGTCATCTCCCACGACCCCGAGGCCATGCCCAACGCCCGCCGCCTGCACCCCCAGCTCGACTACGCCGACACCGTCGACCAGGCCCTCACCGGCGCCGAGGCCGTCGTGATCGTCACCGAGTGGAAGCAGTACCGCGCCCTCGACCCGGTCACCACCGCCGCCCAGGTCGCCCGCCCCGTCGTCTTCGACGGCCGCAACATCCTCGACCCCACCGCCTGGCGCACCGCCGGCTGGACCTACACCGGCATGGGGCGCTGACCCGATTCGCCCCCGGGCGTGTCGTGCGGTAAGGTAGACCCTTGGTGCCCAACTGCGGGCACAGCGAACGTGAGCCCTCCACCGGCTGGTTTGCCCGACATCGTCGGGAGAACCGCCCCGGAGCGGGATTCACGAACGACTCCGTTCGAACAGAAAGCAGCACTACTGTGACGCGCACTTACACCCCGAAGGCCGGTGAGGCCCAGCGCGAGTGGCTCGTGATCGACGCCACCGACGTCGTCCTCGGCCGCCTCGCCTCGCACGCCGCCGCGCTCCTGCGTGGCAAGCACAAGGCCACCTTCGCCCCCCACATGGACATGGGCGACTTCGTCATCATCGTGAACGCCGAGAAGGTCGCGCTCACGGGCCAGAAGCTCCAGCAGAAGATGGCCTACCGTCACTCGGGCTTCCCGGGTGGCCTCAAGGCCGTCTCCTACTCGGAGCTGCTCGAGAAGAACCCGGTCCGCGCTGTCGAGAAGGCCATCCGTGGCATGCTCCCCAAGAACAGCCTCGGCCGTCAGCAGCTCGCCAAGCTGAAGGTGTATGCCGGTGCCGAGCACCCGCACGCCGCGCAGCAGCCCAAGACGTACACCCTCGACCAGGTCGCCCAGTAAGCGCCGGCATCCAAGGATTCAACGTGACTGACAACGACATCCAGAACTACTCGACCGAGACGCCGGCCGCCGAGGCCCCCGTCGCCGAGCGCCCCGTCCTCAACGTCTCCGGCGCCGCCGTGGGTCGCCGCAAGCAGGCCATCGCCCGCGTGCGCGTCGTCCCGGGCTCGGGCACGATCACGGTCAACGGCCGCACGCTCGAGGACTACTTCCCGAACAAGCTGCACCAGCAGCTGATCAACGACCCCTTCACGGTGCTCAGCCTCGCCGGTGCGTACGACGTCATCGCGCGCATCTCGGGTGGCGGCCCCTCGGGTCAGGCCGGCGCGCTGCGCCTCGCCATCGCCCGTGCGCTGAACGAGATCGACCGTGAGAACAACCGCCCGACCCTGAAGAAGGCCGGCTTCCTCACGCGCGACGCCCGCGTCATCGAGCGCAAGAAGGCTGGTCTCAAGAAGGCCCGCAAGGCTTCGCAGTTCTCGAAGCGCTAAGGCGCACGAGGCACATCCGAATGCCGCTTTTCGGCACGGACGGCGTGCGAGGACTCGCCAACGGCATCCTCACCGCCGACCTTGCTCTGTCCCTGGCCCAGGCGACCGCCGTCGTCCTGGGCCAGGGCCGTTCGGCCGAGGCACGCCGCGCCCAGGGGCGCCGCACCTCGGTCGTGATCGGGCGCGACCCGCGGATCTCCGGCGAGTTCCTGAGCGCCGCCGTGTCGGCCGGGCTCGCCGCGTCGGGCATCGACGTGTACGACGCGGGCGTCATCCCGACCCCCGGCCTGGCGTTCCTCGTCGCCGACCGCGACGCCGACTTCGGCGTCATGGTGTCGGCGTCGCACAACCCGGCCCCCGACAACGGGATCAAGATCTTCGCGCGCGGCGGCGTCAAGCTGCCCGACGTGGTCGAGCAGCGCATCGAGGAGGCCCTCCAGGGCCCCAAGCTCCTCCCCACCGGCGGCGACGTCGGCCGCATCAAGCGCTTCGCCGACGCCGAGGACCGCTACGTCGTGCACCTGCTGCAGTCCCTGCCGCACCGCCTCGACGGCATCCACGTCGTGCTCGACTGCGCCCACGGCGCGGCGGCGGGCGTCTCGCCCGAGACGTTCCGCGACGCCGGCGCCACCGTGACGGTGATCGGCGCCGACCCGGACGGCGTCAACATCAACGACGGCGTCGGATCGACGCACCTCGAGCAGCTGTCGGCGGCCGTCGTGCGCGCCGGCGCCGACGTCGGCATCGCCCACGACGGCGACGCCGACCGCTGCCTCGCGGTCGACGCGCAGGGGCGCGTCGTCGACGGCGACCAGATCATGGCCATCCTCGCCAGCTCCATGAAGGAGCGCGGCCGGCTCAAGGACGACACGCTCGTCGCCACCGTGATGAGCAACCTCGGACTCCACGTCGCCATGCGCGAGCGCGGGATCACCGTGCTGCAGGCCGCCGTCGGCGACCGGTACGTGCTCGAGCTCATGGACGAGGGCGGCTACTCCCTCGGCGGCGAGCAGTCGGGCCACGTGATCATGAGCGACTACGCCACGACGGGCGACGGCCTCCTGACCGGCCTGCACCTCGTGGCCGAGATGGCCCGCACGGGCAGGACGCTCGCCGAGCTGGCGTCGATCATGACCGTGTACCCGCAGGTGCTGATCAACGTGAAGAACGTGGACCGCGAGCGCGTCTCGGACGAGGGCGTGCAGCAGGCGGTGCGCGAGGTCGAGGCCGAGCTCGGCGACACCGGCCGCGTGCTGCTGCGCGCGTCGGGCACCGAGCAGCTCGTGCGTGTCATGGTCGAGGCCGCCGACGAGGAGTCGGCGCAGCGCTACGCGGAGCAGCTGGCCGAGGTCGTGCGGGAGCGCATCGGGCTCTAAGCCCACAGTGAGCCGTAGTTGGAGCGCTGGTTCGTGCCGGAGCTGATTCGCTCATCCGAAGCGAAGGCGCGGGGTACCGCGCGGTAGGCTTGCTGGCCGCACTCGGCCAGGCACGGAACGTGGTGACGCGGGTGGCGCGTTCCGTGTCAGCGAATACGGCGGGCAGGTATGCCGGCGTAGGTGCCACCGCTCTCACAGTTCTTGGTCACGACCGCGCCGGCGGCGACTACGCAACCGTCGCCGATGTCGACACCTGGCAGCACCGTCACGCCCGCTCCGATCCATGCGCCGTCGCCGATTCTGATCCCGGCAGTGCGCAATGCACCTGCGCGACGGGACGGCCCGCCGACCTCATGCGTCGCAGTGATGAACGTACACCGCATGCCGATGTCCACGTTGCGTCCGATGGTGATCCTCTCGTGCGTAGAGAACATGCACTCGCGGTTTATAAAGGAACGTTCGCCGATTGTGACCCTGGTACTGCCGAACCACACTGACGGCGCAATCGTTGATCGCGACGCGTCCATGCCGACGATCCGGAGGAAACGCCACCGAAGTTGTGGCGGGATCAGCGGGGAGCCAATCACTCCGTTGAGAATCGCGCCTCGTCCGAGGCCGGCAAGGAATCGTGTCGCTGCGCTTCTAATGGACAAAAATGCTTCCTTTGGTCCGTGGAGTTGTCAGCGCAAGTGTGGCATGGCTTCCGACATATCGTTGCGCTGACGGCGTGGGTGTCAGTGAGAGCGTCTCGGGGACACCGGCCGCGTGCTGCTGCGCGCGTCGGGCACCGAGCAGCTCGTGCGCGTCATGGTCGAGGCCGCCGACGAGGAGTCGGCGCAGCGCTACGCGGAGCAGCTGGCCGAGGTCGTGCGGGAGCGCATCGGGCTCTAAGCCCAGCCGAGCTCCTCGATGTAGCGGAGCATGACGCCCTCGCGCAGGGCCCAGGGGGAGACCTCGAGCTCGGTCACGCCGAAGGCCTTCATGGTCTCGTGCAGCACGACCGCGCCCGCGGTGATCTGCACGGTCCGCTCGGGTGTGATGCCGGGCAGCTCCTTGCGCACGGCCGCCGGGATGCGCGCGAGGCGCGGGATCCACTGGCCGAGCGACTGACGGGGCAGCACCATGCGCGGCGAGCCCGACCATCCCGGCCGCGGGTAGCCGGCGAGCTTGGCGAGCGAGCGGATGGTCTTCGACGACCCGACGACGTGATCCGGGCGCGGCGATCCCTTCAGCGCGTCGGCGATCGGGGCCAGCGTGGCGGCGGCGTGCGCGCGCAGCTCGGCCACGGCGTGCTCGCCGGGCGGGTCCTCGGGCAGGTACGCCAGGGTCATCCGCCCCGCGCCGAGCGGGACCGACTCGGCGTAGTCGGGCAGCTCCTCGTCGCCCGCGGCGATCTCGAGCGATCCGCCGCCGATGTCGAACAGCAGGATGCGGCCGGCCGACCATCCGAACCAGCGCCGCACCGCCAGGAACGTGAAGCGGGCCTCGGTCTCGCCGCCGAGCACCTGCAGGCTCTGGCCGAGCGCCTCCTCGATGCGGGCGATCACCTCGGGGCCGTTGGCCGCCTCGCGCACCGCGGACGTCGCGGTCGGCAGCAGCTCGCGCACGTTCTCCGAGGCGGCGAGCTCCTTCGCGCGCGTGACGGCGTCGACCAGCGCGCGCACGCCCTCCTCCGAGATGGCGCCGTCCGGCGTCAGATACCGCATCAGGCGCAGCACCGTGCGGTGACTCGACGCGGCGAGCGGGCGTCCGCCCGGGTGCGCGTCGGCGACCAGCAGGTGCACGGTGTTGGACCCGATGTCGAGGACTCCCAGGCGCATGGGGCCAGGGTAGCGGGCGGGGTCGGACGCGTTTCGTCTCCGCTTCGCTCCGCTCAACGACCGGCGGATGCGCGGATACGATGGGCCGGATGAGCGCCGTCCCTCCCCCCGCCCCGCTCTCGCTCTACAGCGAGATCGCCCGTGGCGACTGGTCGCGCCTCGCGGCGGGCATGGATCAGCCGCTCACCGAAGCGGAGGTCGTGCAGCTGCGCGGCATCGGCGACCGGCTCGATCTCGCCGAGGTGCGGGAGGTGTACCTGCCGCTGAGTCGCCTGCTCTCGATCTACGCCAAGACCACCAAGCGCCTGGGCAGCGACGTCAGCGGCTTCCTCGGCCGCGACGACCAGACCACGCCGTTCGTCGTGGGCGTCGCCGGATCGGTGGCCGTGGGCAAGTCGACCATCGCGCGCCTGCTCCGCGAGCTCATGAGCCGCTGGGCCGACACCCCGCGCGTCGAGCTCGTGACCACCGACGGCTTCCTCTACAGCAACGCGGAGCTCGAGCGGCGCGGGCTCATGGACCGCAAGGGCTTCCCCGAGTCGTACGACCGGCGCGCGCTCGTCGAGTTCGTCACGAAGGTGAAGAGCGGGGCGGATGAGGTGCGCGCGCCGTTCTACTCGCACATGAAGTACGACATCATGCCCGACGCGCACGTGGTGGTGCGGCGGCCGGACGTCGTGATCGTCGAGGGCCTGAACGTGCTGCAGCCCCCGCCCGCGCCGAACGACGTCGCGATCAGCGACCTGTTCGACTTCTCCATCTACGTCGACGCCGACGCCCGCCACATCGAGCAGTGGTACATCGACCGCTTCCTCGCCCTGCGCGAGGGCGCCTTCTCGAACCCCGCCTCGCACTTCAACGTCTTCGCGCACCTCACGGACGAGGAGGCGACCGAGACCGCGCGGGGCTACTGGAACGACATCAACCTGCCGAACCTGCTCGAGAACGTGCTGCCGACCAAGCACCGCGCCTCGCTCGTGCTGCGGAAGGGCGCGGACCACTCGGTCGAGTCGGTGCTGCTGCGGAAGCTGTAGGCGCCCAGGCGGGTTCCAGTCGGCGGAACCGTAGGATGGAGCGCATGTGTGGAATCGTCGGATACGTCGGGCCCCGTGACAGCCAGGACATCCTGATCGCGGGCCTCGCCCGCCTGGAGTACCGCGGCTACGACTCGGCCGGCATCGCCGTGATCGACGGCGACGGCGCGCTGCACGCCGCCAAGAAGGCGGGCAAGCTGGCGATGCTGCGCGACGAGCTGGCGGCGCATCCGATCGCGGCCGGGACCACCGGCATCGGCCACACGCGCTGGGCCACGCACGGCGGCCCCACCGACGTCAACGCGCACCCGCACCTCGCCGACGACGACCGTCTCGCGGTCATCCACAACGGCATCATCGAGAACTTCTCCGAGCTGAAGGCCGAGCTGGTCGCCGACGGCTTCGCGTTCCGCAGCGAGACCGACACCGAGGTCGCCGCGGTGCTGCTCGGCCGCGAGTACCGCGCGAGCGGCGGCGACCTGGTCGCCGCGTTCCGCGCCGTCGCGCGCCGGCTCGAGGGCGCCTTCACGCTGCTCGCCATGCACCAGGACCACCCGGGGCTCGTCGTCGGCGCGCGCCGCAACTCGCCGCTCGTGATCGGCCTGGGTGAGGGCGAGAACTTCCTCGGCTCCGACGTCGCCGCGTTCGTCGAGCACACCCGCAAGGCCCTCGCGATCGGCCAGGACCAGATCGTCGCCATCACACCCGACGGCGTCGAGGTCACCGACTTCGACGGCGCGCCGGTCGAGACCTCCCCGTTCGAGGTCATGTGGGACGCGTCCGCCGCCGAGAAGGGCGGCTGGTCGAGCTTCATGGCCAAGGAGGTCTCCGAGGAGCCCGAAGCCGTCGCCAACACCATCCGCGGCCGCGTCCAGGACGGCCGGGTGGTCATCCCCGAGCTCGACGGCATGGATGAGCTGTTCGCGGGCATCTCGCGCATCGTCATCCTCGGCGCCGGCACCGCCGCCTACGCGGGCCTGGTCGGCAAGTACGCGATCGAGCAGTGGGCGCGCATCCCGGTCGAGGTGGAGCTCGCGCACGAGTTCCGCTACCGCGACCCGCTCGTCGGCCCGGACGTGCTCGTGATCTCGATCAGCCAGTCCGGCGAGACCATGGACACCCTGATGGCGGTCAAGGAGGCCGCGCGCCTGGGCGCCAAGACGCTGTCCATCTGCAACACGCAGGGCGCCACGATCCCGCGCGAGTCGGACGCGATCGTCTACACGCACGCCGGGCCCGAGGTCGCCGTCGCGTCGACCAAGGCCTTCGTCGCGCAGATCACCGCCCTGTACCTGTTCGCGCTGCACGTCGCCCGCATCCGGGGCACGCTCGCCCCCGAGGAGCAGGCTGCGCAGATCCAGGAGCTCGCGGCGCTGCCCGAGAAGATCCAGTGGATCCTCGACACCGAGCAGGAGCGCATCGAGCAGCTCGCGCGCTGGATGGCCGACACCCGCGCCGTCCTGTTCCTCGGCCGCCACGTGGGCTACCCGATCGCGCTCGAGGGCGCGCTCAAGCTCAAGGAGCTGTCGTACATCCACGCCGAGGGCTTCGCCGCGGGCGAGCTCAAGCACGGCCCCATCGCCCTGATCGAGCCCGGCCAGCCGGTGTTCGTGGTCGTGCCGTCGCCGCGCGGCGCGTCGGTGCTCCACGCCAAGGTCGTCTCCAACATCCAGGAGATCCGCGCGCGCGGCGCCCGCGTGATCGCGATCGCCGAGGAGGGCGACGCCGCCGTGCTGCCGTTCGCGGACGAGGTGCTGCGCATCCCGCTCGCGTCGCCGCTGCACGAGCCGATCCTGGCGGTCGTGCCGCTGCACATCTTCGCCATGGGTCTCGCGAACGCGAAGGGCCTGGACGTCGACCAGCCGCGCAACCTCGCCAAGTCGGTCACGGTCGAGTGATGCCATGATCGTCGGCATCGGCGTCGACCTGGTCGACATCCCGCGCTTCGAGCGCACGATCGAGCGCACGCCGAAGCTGCTGGAGCGTCTCTTCACGCCGCATGAGCGCGAGCTGCCGCTGCACTCGCTCGCCGCGCGCTATGCCGCCAAGGAGGCGCTGATCAAGGCGCTCGGCGGCTCGGACGGCGTGCACTGGGACGAGATCGAGATCGCCCGCCTGGGCGACAGCCAGCCGCCGCTGTTCTCGCTGTCCGGCTCGACCGCCGCGGTGGTCGCCGCGCGCGGCATCACCACGCTGCACCTGTCACTCTCGCACGACGCGGGCCTCGCGATCGCGTACGTCACGGCGGAGGGCGACGGCGGTCCGGCGGTGGTCGACGCGGTCGGCGCCGAATACGTCCCGGCCGAGGACGAGGCCGCGCTGCTGGATGTGCCGGAGCCGATGGATCCGGAGGAGCCCCGGTGACGGGGGCCGGCACCTGGATGCGCCAGGCGCTCATCGACCTCGACGCCATCACGCACAACACCCGCACGCTGCGCGAGCTCACCGGGACCCGCGAGTTCATCGCGGTCGTGAAGGCCGACGCCTACGGGCACGGCGCGGTGTCCGCCGCGCGCGCGGCGCTCGTGGGAGGCGCGACGCGCCTGGGCGTCGCCGACGTCGAGGAGGCGCTCGCGCTCCGCGCCGCCGGCGTCGATGCGCCCATCATGGCCTGGCTGCACGGGCCCGAGACCGAGTTCGCGGATGCCGTCGCCCAGGACGTGCAGCTCGGCATCTCGAGCCTGCGCCAGCTGCGCGACGCCGCCCGCGCGGCGACCGAGGGGCAGTCGGCCGTCGTGCACCTGAAGCTCGAGACGGGCCTCGCCCGCAACGGCCTCGCGCCGCAGGACTGGTCGGCCGTGTTCGGCGAGGCCGCCGCGCTGGAGCGCGAGGGCGTCCTGCGGGTGGACGGCCTGTTCAGCCACCTGTCGAACACGTCGCTCGAGGACGACCGCGTGCAGCTGCGCCGCTTCGAGGTCGGCGTCGCCGCCGCTCACGGGGCGGGCCTGACGCCCAGCGTGACGCACATCGCCGCGACCGCCGCCGCGATCGACCTGCCCGAGGCGAGGCTCGACGCCGTGCGCGTCGGGATCGGCCTGTACGGACTGTCGCCGTTCGAGGACCGCGACGCGGCCGACCTCGGCCTGCGCCCCGCCATGACGCTGCGCGCCCGCGTCGCGGCGGTGCGCCGCGTCCCGGACGGCCACGGCGTCTCGTACGGCTACACGCACCGCACCGACGGCGACAGCACCCTCGCGCTCGTGCCCCTCGGGTACGCCGACGGGGTGCCGCGCCAGGCGTCGGGCGCCGGGCCCGTCGTGATCCGCGGGGAGCGGTTCCGCGTGGGCGGGCGGATCGCGATGGACCAGTTCGTGGTCGACGTGGGGGATCACCCGGTCGAGGTGGGCGACGAGGTCGTGCTATTCGGCGACCCGGCCGCCGGCGTGCCCTCGGCGACCGAGTGGGCGGACGCCGCCGGCACCATCAACTACGAGATCGTCACGCGGATCGGCGCCCGCGTGCCGCGGGTCGCCCTGTGAACAGGACGGCACTGTGATCGCGGGCGAGCTGCTCGGGCGGCACGACATCGCGACGTCCGAGGACATGGAGGCGCTGGGGCGCCGCCTCGGCGCCGGGCTGGTCGCGGGAGATCTGATCGTGCTGACCGGGCCGCTGGGCGCGGGGAAGACCACGTTGACCCGCGGGATCGCGGAGGGGCTCGGCGTGCGCGGGCCGGTGCAGAGCCCGACGTTCGTGATCGCGCGCACGCATCCCTCGCTCGTGGGCGGAGCACCCCTCGTGCATGCGGACGCCTATCGCCTCGACTCGGCCATGGAGCTCGACGACCTCGACGTCGACGTGGACGGCTCCGTCACGATCGTCGAGTGGGGCCGCGGCAAGGTCGACGGACTGCGCGAGGAGTGGATCGACATCGAGATCGAACGCCCGGTGGGCGCCGCCGCGGACGCCGAGGACCTCGACGCCGACGCCCCCCGCGTGGTCACGATCGCCCGCGTGCGCGGCTGACGCGGCGGGGGCGGGGCGTCCCCACCTGCGGTGGTTGAGCGACCGAGCGCGTGCGGCCGGTCGTTGAGCGGAGCGAAGCGGAGACGAAACGCCGGTAGGGGTTCGGTGCGTTTCGTCTCCGGCGCTGGCGCGCCTCCGCTCAACGACCGGCAGGGGTTCGGTCGTTGAGCGGAGCGAAGCGGAGACGAAACGGCCCCAGCGAGCCGCTCGTCCACAGGCCGCGGGTCGTGTGCCCCGGCTTCGATGTGCTCGGCGGTCGGCGCTTGGATCGGTACGGTCCTCGCATGACGGCCTGGACCTACATCCTCCGGTGCGCGGACGGCACCTACTACGTGGGCAGCACGATCGATCTCCACAATCGCCTCGCGGCTCACAAGCAGGGGCTTGGCGCCGCCTATACGAAGCGGCGGCTGCCTGTGGAGCTGGTGTGGTCGTGTGACTTCGAACGGGTGGAAGACGCTTTCGCGCTCGAGAAGAGCATCCAGGGGTGGAGCCATGCGAAGGGTCTGCTGAACGAAGTGGTGACAGTTTCGGTTAGGCCGCGAGGGCCAGGTTCTGGTTCATGATGGTCTCGAACTCGATCGGCGTCAAACGGCCCAGACGGGCTTGCCGGCGGCGTCGGTGGTAGGTCCGCTCGATCCAGGTCACGATCGCGACGCGCAGCTGTTCTCGGTTGGCCCAGGCGCGGCGGTCGAGGACGTTCTTCTGCAGCAGGCTGAAGAACGACTCCATCGCGGCGTTGTCGCCCGC
>NZ_MYFP02000035.1:0-7398 GCF_004514465.2 Microbacterium sp. MEC084
GAACTACATGTCGATGGTTTACACCGACCGCGTCGTCGAACTTGGCGCGACCCCGTCGACAGGCACTGTCGGGGACTCGTATGACAATGCCCTCGCCGAGGCGATCAACAACCTCTACAAGACCGAGCTGATCCGCCAGCGCGGGCCCTGGAGGACGGTCGAGCAGGTCGAGCTTGCGACGCTCGAATGGGTGTGGTGGTGGAACCACCAACGCCTCCATGGCGAGCTCGGCATGCGCACCCCGGCCGAAATCGAGGACGCGTACTACGCTGACCTCGGATCAGCCTCCCCGGCGACCGCCGGACAGGGAAACCGATAGGAACGAAACCCAGGCCGGTTCAGTTCGACGCTGTCTGGTGTGCCACGAGCGACGGGACGATGCTCTGGGCCTACCAGATGCCACCCAAGCTGTACGCAAGCGGCTCGTGGACGCCGATAGTCGACCCGCCGCAGTCGACCGCCTTGCACGCCGTCACGGTCTCCGCCCTGACCTGACGGCACGAGAACTCGCATCGGCCGTCGTCCAGGAGCGAGTCGCGAGGAGGGGCTCACGCGAACTCGTCTCGGAGGGTGACGCTGATGCGTTCTCCATGCTTGAGATGACCGTTGGCCGTATCTCACCTGATCGCATCGCATCCGTGAGGCTGATGTCATCCGGAGCGCGTGTCAGCACCGCATACGGACTGAACATCGATCTCGACCTGAACGGCACCATCATCCGCATGTGGAACACATCCGATGGCGTCGAACCGCTCGCACCGGTTTCAGATGGCTTCCTGGGGCGTACTGCGACCGCGGTGGTCCACACTCTGGATGTGCCAATTTCGCTGAAGCTCGGTCCCGACACACCAGTGGCGCCCGACCGCGACAAACACGGCGGTACCGCGTCGGCGTCGCTCCACGGGCGAACTCTACCGAAGCGGTGTACACAAAGTACATGCGGCGGGAGCGTGGATCTGACGACAGCGCCGGCACCACGTCGGTGTGGCAGGTTCGCACCGGCCAGACGCTGCGACGACGTCGCGCTGGACGCGCGTCAGACGAGGACGGCGCTGCCGTCGCTCCGCGGATCGAATCCCGCCTCGACGCGATCGCCTCGAACGGCGATAGCCTGCGCGTGCCCCATCGTCTCGCTCGGTTCCGGGAGCTCCCTGACGGTCAGACCCCGGTCGACCAGGTCGCGGACGATGGTGGGATCCGCCAACGGCTCCACTCGCAGCACGTCCGGGTCGTCGTCCAGGGTGAAGCGCCCGTGGAGCACACGCGGGGCGCTGGTGGCCGCCTGTGCCGTGGCGCCGGCGAAGAGCTCCTGGAACACCTGGAACACGAACTGCGCCTGACCGTCGGCTCCCATCGAGCTGACCGCGAATCGTGCATGTCCGTCCACGAGACCGATCGCGCACATGAGAGTGTGCATCGTCCTTTTGCCCGGTTCCAGAGAGTTCACGCGCCCCGGGACAAGTGAGAAATAGTGCCCGCGGTTGTGCAGGATCACTCCCGTCCCCTCAGGCATGAACATAGATCCGAACCCGTAGTACAGGCTCTGGATGGCTGCGCACATGTTGCCCGAGCCGTCCCTCGTGACGAAGCCCACCGTGTCGCCGGATGGTGGGTAGCCGGCCATAGCCGGCGCGGGTGCGGACTGTGCGGCCCCGGTTCGCAGCACCGCGAGCGCGTCCTCGACCGTCTGCGGGTGGAAGCGCGGGTCGCCGACGTGGCTGTCGCGGAAGGCAAAGGCCCTGCGCTTCGCCTCCACCAGTCGCTCGTAGTACCGGGCGTCTCGCTCGTCGGCCGCGCTGCCCCCGGCCTCTCGGAAGTACTGCAGCATCAGCAGGGCTGTGACAGCCTGGCTGTTGGGCGGAGGCACGAACAGCTGGTATCCGTCGATGACATGAGTGATCGGCTCGACCCACTCGGGCTCGAACTCGGCCAGGTCGGCAGCGGTGATCAGGCCGCCGCTGCGCTTCATGGCCGACGCGATCGCCTCGCCCACGGCGCCGCGGTAGAAACCGTCCCGTCCCTGCGTCGAGATGGCACGCAGAGTGGCGGCGAGTTCGGGCTGCGTGACGGTGTCGCCCTCACCCAGCCACTCTCCGCCGAGGGAGAGCATCCGTTGCAGGGGTGATCCCTCCGCGATCTCGGGGGCCGAGCTCTTGATCCACCGGGCGAGCCCAGGTGAGACGCGGTAGCCCGCTTCCGCCACGTCGGCGGCGCCGCTCAGGAGCGCCTCCAGCCCGAGCCGGCCGAAGCGGCGGGAGGCGACGTCCCAGCCGGCGACGGTGCCCGGCACCGACACCGACAGAGGCCCCCGCGCCGGGACCGCGGTGAGGCCGCGTCGGAGGAACTCCTCCCGCGTGGCGGCGCGAGGAGCCGGACCGGTCGCGTTGAGGCAGTGGACCTCACCAGAGGAGGCCTCGTAGTACAGCATGAACATGTCGCCGCCCACGCCGCACATGTGCGGGTAGACGACGCCCAACATCGCGTTGGTGGCGATCGCCGCGTCCATCGCGCTGCCTCCCGCCGCGAGGATCCGCGCGCCCTCCTCGGAGGCGAGCCAATGGGGGGAGGAAACGGCTCCTCGGCCGGCCTCGACGGTCTCAGACATCTTCGCCCTCCGCGATCTTCCGGGACGCCTCCTTGATGAGGCGCTCGACCTGCGTGACATGCTCGAGCATCGCCGTCCGCGCGGCTTCCGGGTCGCCATCGCGGATCGCCTCGAAGATGCGCCGGTGGTCGTCGAGAGCGGCTTCGGCTGCGCTGACCGGTTCGAACGACATCTCGCGGCTCTCGTGCGTGACGTCCATCAGAGTGTTCACGAGCTCGAGCAGCGTGTGGTTGCGAGTCGCCCGGGCGATGGAGACGTGGAAGACCTCGTCGTAGTCGATCACGCGCTGGCCACCATCATGGGCGCGCTGCATGACGTCGATCCAGTGTCCGATCTCGGCGATGTCCTCTGCGGTCCTGCGCTCGGCCGCGAGCGCGGCGGTGGAGGGCTCGATGATGCGGCGCGTCTCGATCGGATCGTCGGCCAGCAGGCCATCCACCGGAGGGCGCGTCGAGAAGGCGACCAGCTGAGCGCGGGCGCGTCCTGGGTTGCCGAAGCGCTCTCGTTTGCGCGTGGTGATGACGCCGATTCCCTCGAGGAATGTCAGGGCTTCGCGGAGCGCGTTGCGACCGACCTCGAACTGCTCCGACAGCTCGCGCTCGGACGGCAGCCGGAGCGCGGGCATGCCGGATGCGGCGATCACCTTGATCAACTGGTCGGCGACGAGCTGCGGCAGGGCGCGCTGCTGTGCGGGGCGGAGGACGAACTCATTCGTTTCTGGCATGTAAACGCTCCTGGACGATCCGGTTTCGACTATCCCTTTATCCCACTGTCCTACAACAGGATGATCGCAATCAAAGCACAGTTGTCCGTCTGACGCTAGGAAGGCAGTCACCACATGCGCACCACCTCGAACCTCCTGGTCCCGTTCGCCGCACTGGCGGGAATCGCGATCACGGCTTCGCTGTCGGGGTGCTCCGCACCCGCGGCGGACGCGGCGTCCGACAAGCCGGAGACAGTCGCGAGCGTCGACACGGGAGCGCTGGTGACGGATGGCACCCTCACGATCTGCACCGCCCTGTCGATGGCGCTGCCGCCCAACTACATGTACGACGAGACGAACAGCCCGGCCGGCATGGAGATCGACCTCGCGGACGACCTGGCCGCGCGGCTGGGCCTGGAGACGCAGTACGTGGACGTCGCGTTCAGCTCACTGATCCCGACGCTGCAGGCTCGCCAGTGCGACACGATCATCTCGTCGCTATACATCAAGCCGGAGCGCGAGGAGGTCGTCGACTTCGTACCGTACGTGTGGCAGGGGCAGGGCATCGCGGTCCTCGAGGACAACCCGAAGGGCATCGAGGGCTACGACGAGTCGCTGTGCGGCAACAGCGTCGCCACGACGATCGGCACGACGGCCGAGCTCAACATGGAGACGATGAAGGAGACCTGTGAGGCGGAGGGCTCCGGTCTCGAGGTGGTGAAGTTCGACAACGCCACGAGCGCGGCGCAGAGCGTGATGTCGGGCCAGCAGGATGCGCTCGCGGCGGAGTCCCCGGTCATCGCCTATCGGAACCAGCAGACCGACGGCCGTCTGGTGCGAGCGGGAGAGGCGTACGGCCTCATCAAGGTCGGGGCAGCGGTGTCGAAGGACAACGCCGCGCTTCGGGACGCCCTCGCCGAGGCCTTCGCGGGGCAGAAGGCGGACGGAACGTACGAGCAGTTGCTCGAGGAGTACGGGCAGACCGACATGAACATCGACGCGGCATTCTGATCGCCCGCACACAAGGAGACGACATGCAGTTCGATCCGGAGTTCTTCTGGGGGAGCCTTCTCACGCCCTCGCCCTCGTTCCTGCACGGGCTCGGGCTGACGATCGCCATCTCTGTGGTCTCCATGGCCCTCGCGCTCGTCGTGGGCCTCGGTGTCGCTTTGATGGGACGATCTCGGTGGCTCGTCCTGCGATCGCTGGCGGGCGTGTACATCTGGGTGCTTCGTGGCACGCCGCTGCTGGTCCAACTCGTGCTGCTCTACATGGGCTTCGCGGCCGCCGGACTGTTCCGCTTCGAGAACATCAGCCTTGCGGGGATCTCGATCGCCGGCGCCGTGCAGGCCGCGGTGGTCGCGCTCACGCTGAATGAGAGCGCGTACGTCGCCGAGATCGCCCGCGCCGGTCTCGAATCGATTCCCAAGGGACAGCTGGAAGCGTCACGCACCCTCGGGATGTCTGCCGCGTCGACCATGCGCTGGGTGGTCCTGCCGCAGGCGATCCGCACGATGGTGCCGCCGCTGGGGAACTCGTTCAACGGCCTGATGAAGAACACATCGATCCTGAGCGTGATCGGAGTGCAGGAGATGTTCCTGGTCACGCAGTCGCTGAGCTCGGCGACCTTCAAGACCTTCGAGATCTTCATCGTCGCGGCGCTTTACTATCTGCTGCTCACGACCGTATGGACCGTGATCCAGTGGTTCATCGAGCGGCGCTGCAACGATCTCGTCGGGCTGCCGTACGAGGTGCCGTTCGCAGGCGCCGTGCGCCGCCTCGCGCGGGTGCCGCGCATGACCGCGAGCGGCGCTCGCGTGCAGGTGGTCGGGCGATGACGGGCATCGTCGCGCCCGTCGGCGCATCCGAACCCGTCATCCGCACCATCGGCGTGAACAAGAGCTATGGCGCCAATCAGGTTCTCCACGACATCGACGTGGAGGTGCACGAGGGAGAGGTCGTCACGCTGATCGGGCCGTCCGGTTCGGGAAAGACGACGCTTCTGCGCACCTTCAATCGGCTCGAGGACGTCTCGTCTGGCGAGATCCTGCTCGATGGCAAGCCGCTCGGCCAGAGGCTGCGCGGCAACGGAACCTACGGCGAGGACTCGCGGGCTCTGGCCCGCGACCGGCAGCGGATCGGCTTCGTGTTCCAGCACTTCAATCTCTTCCCCCACATGACGGCTGCGGAGAACGTCTGGCACGCCCCGGTGCGCGTCAAAGGTGAGGATCGTCGTGAGTCGCTCGAGAACGCACGGCGCCTGCTCGCGCGGGTGGGCCTCGAGCGGCAGGCGGACCAGAAGCCCGCCACGCTCTCGGGCGGGCAGCAGCAGCGGGTGGCCATCGCCCGTGCTCTCGCGATGAAACCGCGCCTGCTGCTGTTCGACGAGCCCACGAGCGCACTCGATCCCGAGATGACGCAGGAGGTGCTCCGCACCATCCAGGAGCTGGCGGAGGAGGGCGTGACCATGGTCATCGTCACGCATGAGATGGACTTCGCCCGCATGGTGTCCGACCGCGTCGTGATGATGGAGCACGGAGTCGTGATCGAGACCGGCACCGCCGAGGCCGTCCTGGGGGCGCCGACGCACGAGCGCACCCGGGCGTTCATCGCGAACCTGCGCTGACTTCGCCGGAGAGATGGTTGCAAACAGGGGTGAGTGGTGCGATCTGATCGGTTTGATCGGATGCGACCCGAAGAACCGCGGGACTACGCGGAAGTCTCGGTGGGCCCGAGCACGGCGCGAGCGAGTCGGGCAACGAATACGCCCGCTTCAGCGTCGCCGTCAACGACCGTCGTCTCAGCGCGACGACGAACCGGTGGGAGGACGTCGGCACGGTGTTCCACCGCATCGTCGTGTTCAACCAGCAGGCGCGGCACGTCGCCAGCTCGCTCCGCAAGGGCGACGCGGTGATCGTCGCCGGCGACCTCCGCTTCGGCACCTACACCGACAAGGAAACCGGCAACACCCGCGAGACCCGCGACGTCGTCGCCGACAACGTCGGCGCTTCGCTCAAGTTCGCGAGCGTCGCCGTCGAGCGCGCCCCAAAAGCCACGAGCCCCGGAGCTGACGCCTCGGGGCCGGTGGCGACGCCGGTCTCGTACACCGGCGCCGGGGTTTCTCGCTGAGCTGAACCAACTCGAACGGGGCGAGAGTCATCGTACTCTCGCCCCGCTCTTCGTGTTCGACGGGGTGCCGGTCCTGATCACTGATATCTTCGCTCACACGGACGCAGCGCCGGAGAATCGGCGGACAAATCGCTCTCTGGGGGAGCGATTAGTAGCGCATTGCCGAACGGGGATTCAACGACGCCGTGGTTGCCACATTCGATGATTTCGTCCGGCTCCGCCTGGCGGAGGCGGAGGCATGGGCCCGAGCCAACGCGCCGGTTCCCGTCGCTCGAGTCGAGCTCTTGGCAGCCGAGGTACTCATCGACATCCTGCTGCACACAGGCTCTTCAGAGCTTCGCGAGAAGATCGTAGAGGAGGTCGCGCTCGGGGCAAACCAAGGGAGCCGCCCCTTCTGAAGCGCCCTGAGTCTGATGGAGACTCGCGCTATTTGATTCCGACCAGCAGTTCGCGGTCGGCTTGGACAGCATAGAACGCGTTCTCGAACTCGACGGGCGGGAGGGCGTGAAGCAGGAACTGGTGACAACTGATCGTTAGTGCCGGGAGGCGCTGGCGGGGAGGATGTCATCATGCCCGGTCCCTATCCCAGAGAGTTCCGCGAGGACGTCGTCGCTGTCGCTCGTAGCCGTGAGAGCGGCGTCACCATCAAGCAGATTGCGACCGACTTCGGTATCAGCGAGGCGACGTTGCAGAACTGGCTCCGTCAAGCTGACGTCGAGGAAGGCAACCGTCCCGGTCAGACCGCGGTGGACGCTGCCGAGGCTCGTGAACTGAAGAAGCGGGTCCGCCTCCTCGAACAGGAGAACGAGGTCCTCCGGCGAGCGGCGGCGTATCTGTCGCAGGCGAACCTGAAATTCGGTGGATCCCCAAAATGACGTACCGCTCGTGTCTGAGCTCGCCGACGCGGGGATCCCCGTGACGGTGTCGTGCCGGGTGCTCAAGCTCGCCCGTCAGCCCTACT
>NZ_MYFP02000036.1:0-5354 GCF_004514465.2 Microbacterium sp. MEC084
GGCCTTTTTGGTTGGTTGCGAGATTCCTTTGGATCAATTTTGGAAGTCAGTTTTGACATCCGTTTTTGGTCAGCATCAAACTCGCTGCTTCACCGTTTTCCCGGTGGGGTCAGCATTTTTTCTTCACGGAGAGTTTGATCCTGGCTCAGGATGAACGCTGGCGGCGTGCTTAACACATGCAAGTCGAACGGTGAAGCTCCAGCTTGCTGGAGTGGATCAGTGGCGAACGGGTGAGTAACACGTGAGCAACCTGCCCCGGACTCTGGGATAACAGTTGGAAACAGCTGCTAATACCGGATACGCACCATACAGGCATCTGTTGTGGTGGGAAAGATTTTTTGGTTCGGGATGGGCTCGCGGCCTATCAGCTTGTTGGTGAGGTAATGGCTCACCAAGGCGTCGACGGGTAGCCGGCCTGAGAGGGTGACCGGCCACACTGGGACTGAGACACGGCCCAGACTCCTACGGGAGGCAGCAGTGGGGAATATTGCACAATGGGCGGAAGCCTGATGCAGCAACGCCGCGTGAGGGATGACGGCCTTCGGGTTGTAAACCTCTTTTAGCAGGGAAGAAGCGAGAGTGACGGTACCTGCAGAAAAAGCGCCGGCTAACTACGTGCCAGCAGCCGCGGTAATACGTAGGGCGCAAGCGTTATCCGGAATTATTGGGCGTAAAGAGCTCGTAGGCGGTCTGTCGCGTCTGCTGTGAAAACCCGAGGCTCAACCTCGGGCCTGCAGTGGGTACGGGCAGACTAGAGTGCGGTAGGGGAGATTGGAATTCCTGGTGTAGCGGTGGAATGCGCAGATATCAGGAGGAACACCGATGGCGAAGGCAGATCTCTGGGCCGTAACTGACGCTGAGGAGCGAAAGGGTGGGGAGCAAACAGGCTTAGATACCCTGGTAGTCCACCCCGTAAACGTTGGGAACTAGTTGTGGGGACCTTTCCACGGTCTCCGTGACGCAGCTAACGCATTAAGTTCCCCGCCTGGGGAGTACGGCCGCAAGGCTAAAACTCAAAGGAATTGACGGGGACCCGCACAAGCGGCGGAGCATGCGGATTAATTCGATGCAACGCGAAGAACCTTACCAAGGCTTGACATATAGAGGAAAGGTCTGGAAACAGTCCCCCCGCAAGGTCTCTATACAGGTGGTGCATGGTTGTCGTCAGCTCGTGTCGTGAGATGTTGGGTTAAGTCCCGCAACGAGCGCAACCCTCGTTCTATGTTGCCAGCACGTAATGGTGGGAACTCATGGGATACTGCCGGGGTCAACTCGGAGGAAGGTGGGGATGACGTCAAATCATCATGCCCCTTATGTCTTGGGCTTCACGCATGCTACAATGGCCGGTACAAAGGGCTGCAATACCGTGAGGTGGAGCGAATCCCAAAAAGCCGGTCCCAGTTCGGATTGAGGTCTGCAACTCGACCTCATGAAGTCGGAGTCGCTAGTAATCGCAGATCAGCAACGCTGCGGTGAATACGTTCCCGGGTCTTGTACACACCGCCCGTCAAGTCATGAAAGTCGGTAACACCTGAAGCCGGTGGCCTAACCCTTGTGGAGGGAGCCGTCGAAGGTGGGATCGGTAATTAGGACTAAGTCGTAACAAGGTAGCCGTACCGGAAGGTGCGGCTGGATCACCTCCTTTCTAAGGAGCATCTGGCACCCTCGGGTGTCCAGGCGCCAGATCGGGACCGAATGTGTCTCGCTGGTCAGCTCATGGGTGGAACATTTGACATGCCGTCAGCGCAGCTGACCTTCGCTAGTACGCACTTCGGTGCTGGAACGTGGGGGTTGGGGAGCGGGGCGGCTGCACGCTGTTGGGTCCTGAGGGACCGGGTCTTCGGATCCTCTCCTTCTGGACTCACTCTTGTCTTCCTGCCGGTTGGTGGGTTGCGGGGTGGGTACCGCCCGTACTTTGAGAACTACACAGTGGACGCGAGCATCTTATAGATAGCGAACGACAGGCCTTTCGGGGTCTGTCGGCTCATGTGATTTCAAGTCTTTAAGAGCAAACGGTGGATGCCTTGGCATCTGGAGCCGAAGAAGGACGTAGCAATCTGCGATAAGCCTCGGGGAGCTGATAAGCGAGCTTTGATCCGAGGGTGTCCGAATGGGGAAACCCCGCCAGGCGTTTGTGCGACCTGGTGACTCCCGCCTGAATATATAGGGCGGGTAGAGGGAACGTGGGGAAGTGAAACATCTCAGTACCCACAGGAAGAGAAAACAACAGTGATTCCGTGAGTAGTGGCGAGCGAAACCGGATGAGGCTAAACCGGGCGTGTGTGATAGCCGGCAGGCGTTGCACGTTCGGGGTTGTGGGACTCTCTTGACTTCTCTGCCGAGGGGTCGACGTGACAGAAGCGTATAGACGAACGGTCTTGAATGGCCGGCCAGAGTGGGTGGCAGCCCCGTAGTCGAAATGCGTGTTCTGGCGTGGAGAGGATCCCAAGTAGCACGGGGCCCGAGAAATCCCGTGTGAATCTGCCAGGACCACCTGGTAAGCCTAAATACTCCCAGATGACCGATAGCGGACAAGTACCGTGAGGGAAAGGTGAAAAGTACCCCGGGAGGGGAGTGAAATAGTACCTGAAACCGTTTGCTTACAAACCGTTGGAGCACCCCTGGTAGGTGTGACAGCGTGCCTTTTGAAGAATGAGCCTGCGAGTTAGCGATACGTGGCGAGGTTAACCCGTGTGGGGTAGCCGTAGCGAAAGCGAGTCTGAATAGGGCGATTCAGTCGCGTGTCCTAGACCCGAAGCGAAGTGATCTATCCATGGCCAGGCTGAAGCGACGGTAAGACGTCGTGGAGGGCCGAACCCACTTAGGTTGAAAACTGAGGGGATGAGCTGTGGATAGGGGTGAAAGGCCAATCAAACTTCGTGATAGCTGGTTCTCTCCGAAATGCATTTAGGTGCAGCGTTGCGTGTTTCTTGCCGGAGGTAGAGCTACTGGATGGCCGATGGGCCCTACCAGGTTACTGACGTCAGCCAAACTCCGAATGCCGGTAAGTGAGAGCGCAGCAGTGAGACTGTGGGGGATAAGCTTCATAGTCGAGAGGGAAACAACCCAGACCACCAACTAAGGTCCCAAAGCGCGTGCTAAGTGGGAAAGGATGTGGAGTTGCTCAGACAACCAGGAGGTTGGCTTAGAAGCAGCCACCCTTGAAAGAGTGCGTAATAGCTCACTGGTCAAGTGATTCCGCGCCGACAATGTAACGGGGCTCAAGCACGCCACCGAAGTTGTGGCATTGAAACTATTGGCAGGCCTTCGTGGTCCAGCCGTTTTGATGGGTAGGAGAGCGTCGTGTGGCGAGTGAAGCGGCGGTGGAAACCAGCCGTGGACGCCACACGAGTGAGAATGCAGGCATGAGTAGCGAATGACGTGTGAGAAACACGTCCTCCGAAAGACCAAGGGTTCCAGGGTCAAGCTAATCTTCCCTGGGTAAGTCGGGACCTAAGGCGAGGCCGACAGGCGTAGTCGATGGACAACGGGTTGATATTCCCGTACCGGCGAAGAACCGCCCCAACCAATCCAGTGGTGCTAAGCGCCCGAATCCATCCACCGTCACCTTCGGGTGACACCGGGTGGCCTAGCGCGCGACCCCATGCTGGTGCGGTTAGCGTATTAACAGGTGTGACGCAGGAAGGTAGCCCAAGCCAGGCGATGGTAGTCCTGGTGCAAGTGCGTAGGCCGGGGGATAGGCAAATCCGTCCCCCATACAGGCTGAGACACGATGCGGATGAAAAGTGGGTGATCCTATGCTGCCGAGAAAAGCATCGACGCGAGGTTCCAGCCGCCCGTACCCCAAACCGACTCAGGTGGTCAGGTAGAGAATACCGAGGAGATCGAGATAATCGTGGTTAAGGAACTCGGCAAAATACCCCCGTAACTTCGGGAGAAGGGGGGCCATCCACTTATTAGGACTTGCTCCGAAAGGGTGTGGTGGCCGCAGAGACCAGTGGGTAGCGACTGTTTATTAAAAACACAGGTCCGTGCCAAGTCGCAAGACGATGTATACGGACTGACGCCTGCCCGGTGCCGGAAGGTTAAGAGGACCGGTYAGCCGCAAGGCGAAGCTGAGAATTTAAGCCCCGGTAAACGGCGGTGGTAACTATAACCATCCTAAGGTAGCGAAATTCCTTGTCGGGTAAGTTCCGACCTGCACGAATGGCGTAACGACTTCCCAACTGTCTCAACCACGAACTCGGCGAAATTGCATTACGAGTAAAGATGCTCGTTACGCGCAGCAGGACGGAAAGACCCCGTGACCTTTACTACAGCTTGGTATTGGTGTTCGGTGTGGCTTGTGTAGGATAGGTGGGAGACTTTGAAGCGGTGACGCCAGTTACCGTGGAGTCGTTGTTGAAATACCACTCTGGTCACTCTGGATGTCTAACTTCGAACCGTGATCCGGTTCAGGGACAGTGCCTGGTGGGTAGTTTAACTGGGGCGGTTGCCTCCCAAAAAGTAACGGAGGCGCCCAAAGGTTCCCTCAACCTGGTTGGCAATCAGGTGGCGAGTGTAAGTGCACAAGGGAGCTTGACTGTGAGACTGACAGGTCGAGCAGGGACGAAAGTCGGGACTAGTGATCCGGCAGTGGCTTGTGGAAGCGCTGTCGCTCAACGGATAAAAGGTACCTCGGGGATAACAGGCTGATCTTGCCCAAGAGTCCATATCGACGGCATGGTTTGGCACCTCGATGTCGGCTCGTCGCATCCTGGGGCTGGAGTAGGTCCCAAGGGTTGGGCTGTTCGCCCATTAAAGCGGTACGCGAGCTGGGTTTAGAACGTCGTGAGACAGTTCGGTCCCTATCCGCTGCGCGCGTAGGAAGTTTGAGAGGATCTGACCCTAGTACGAGAGGACCGGGTTGGACGAACCTCTGGTGTGTCAGTTGTTCCGCCAGGAGCACCGCTGATTAGCTACGTTCGGGATGGATAACCGCTGAAAGCATCTAAGCGGGAAGCCGGCCTCAAGATGAGACTTCCATGCCTTCGGGCGAGAGGCTCCCAGCCAGACTACTGGGTTGATAGGCCAGATGTGGAAGTGCAGCAATGCATGCAGCTGACTGGTACTAATAAGCCGATGACTTGATAACACCCCGCTCTTCTAGCGGTGCGCGCGTCCACTGAGTGGTTCTCGATGTACGGTCGAGAACACAACAACAAAGCTTTTGTTGTGACTGAAACATCAACAGTGTTTCGGCGGTCATAGCGAGAGGGAAACGCCCGGTCACATTCCGAACCCGGAAGCTAAGCCTCTCAGCGCCGATGGTACTGCAGGGGGGACCCTGTGGGAGAGTAGGACACCGCCGGACTTCCTTTACGAGAGGGCCACCCAACGCTGGGTGGCCCTCT
>NZ_MYFP02000037.1:0-4986 GCF_004514465.2 Microbacterium sp. MEC084
TCGGGCTGTTCAAGAACGAAGCCATCCGCGACGACTCCCCATTCCGCAACGGGCCGCTGCGGACCGTCGACGACGTGGAATGGGTCACCGCCGAATGGGTCGACTGGTACAACCACCGGCGCCTGCACTCCACGCTCGGCGATGTCCCGCCCGACGAGTTCGAGGCCGTCTACTACGCTGACCTCGAAACGCCATCCCACCCGGTGCTGGCACCCGCATAGGAGCGGCAGAGAACCGGGGACGCTTCAAGGACCAGCTCGTCGAGATCGAGGCTGTCGCGGCGATCGCGGCCGACAGGCCTGGCGACTGAACTGCCCTCGGTGGTGGGTCCCACATCCATCGCAGCGGTGATCTGGAATGGAGCGGAACCGGTTCCCCGCCGGGTGGGTGCAGGACGAACGGCCCGCCCCGCTCTCGGGTGATCCGGTGCCCGTGGTGGTGCAGGTTCATGTGATGGAACCGGCAGAGCAGGATGCCCCGGTCGATGTCGGTGCGGCCCGCGTGGGCGGACCATTCGTCGATGTGGTGGGCTTCGCAGTAGGAGGCGGGCATGCCGCAGCCGTGCCACATGCATCCGCCGTCGCGGACGGCGAGGGCGATGCGCTGTTTCGGGGTGAACAGCCGCTGTTCCCGGCCGACGTCGAGCGGGTTCCCGCACGCGTCGACGGTCACGGGCGTGTACCCGGTGTTGCAGATGGCCTGCTCGATCGCGGGGGCGGGCAGGGAGTGCCCGCCGTCCTCGGTGTGGCCGCCGGAGACGCGACCGTCCTCGAGCACCGACACGAGCCGCACCCCGGGCTGCCGCGCGCCGAACACCTGCTCGGCATCGGCGAGCGCGCCGGCCCGGAGCACATCCATGAGCAGGTCGTACTGGAGCTGCTCGTTCGAGCGCGGGTCCTCCACCAGCGACTGCGCCTTCGCGGCCTCCTCGCTGTCGACGAAGCGGGGTCCGCCGAGTCGGGGTCGGAGCCCGGCGGCGATGAGGGACTGCACCCACGCGGCGCCTTCGTCGTCGAAGTCCAAGCGGGCGTGTTTGCCGCCGTGGGCGTCGGTCCACATCCGGAACCCGCGTGCCTCGTATCGGGCCAGGAACCTCTCTTCCGCCCCTCGGGGTCCAGCCGGTCCCGCACTGCCCGTGCCGTGGCTGCGAGGTCCTCGACCGTGTATTCCGACACCGCCGTGACCAGCTGTTCGGCGGCGAGCCGCCACGCCTCCTCGGCTCCTTCCGGCGGGGCGCCCAGCCCGCGGGTGATGGCATCCATCTGAGCCGAGGTCAGCGCGCCGTCGAGGAGCGCGCGGTCCAGCGGCGCATGCCACGGCACGGCGACGGGCACATCCGGTGCGTCGGCGACATCCGGCCCCTCCGTCTGTGCGGTCTCGAGCAGCGACTGCCCCAGCCGCACCTGCCGCGCTGCTTCGCCGCGCGAGGTCCCGGCCACCTCCTGCACCAGCGCGACCGCGTTCCGGTGCCCGCGCCCCTGCGCCAGCCCGCCATGCGCGAAGCGGCCACCCCGGCCGCGATCACACTGAACCGGTCGCCGTGTTTGCGCAACGCGGCCGACAGGTCCATGAACCGCAGCGCATCGTCATCCGACATCGCTGCGACCTGCGCGACGTCCGAGGGCACGAGCGAGGCGATCGCGTCCACATGCGCCTGGAAGTCGTCGAGGAAGGTCATGCCCCGATCATCCTCCGGGCCACCGACATCCGGACCCCGGGAATCCCAGGTCCAAAGTGAAAACCGCAACTTCAGTGGATAACTCCGCGAACGCGCATCCTGTGGACGAAGGGCGCGGCCCGGAGCGGAGGCTCGGCGACGTTTCGACTCCGGCGCTGGCGCGCCTCCGCTCAACGACCGGGGCGGAGGGTGAACCCGCGTCAGGCGTGCTGATCCGGCGCGTCCTCGGAGGGCTGCACGGTCCAGGCGGGCGGCTCGTCGGCGCCCGAGGACTCGTCGCGCTCGGCGTCCTCGCTCGTCTCCTGCACGATGCCGCTGGCGTGGTGCACCGGCGCGTAGACGGTGTAGAGCCGCAGCGGCTCGTCACCCGTGTTGATGACGTCGTGCCAGGTGCCGGCGGGGACCTGGATGGACCAGCCGTCCGAGACCTCCTGCTCGAAATCGAGCCGGTCCTCGGCCGGCCCCATGACGCAGCGGCCACGTCCGGCGTCGATGCGCAGGAACTGGTCGGTCTCGGGATGCGCCTCGAGTCCGATGGACTCTCCGACCGGGATCGACATGAGGGTGACCTGCAGGTAGCGGCCGGTCCACGCGACCGTCCGGTAGGTGTCGTTCTCGATGGTGGCGGTCTCGATGTCGAACGCGTTCGGACGTGGGCCGTTGTCCTCGATGGTCATGGCGGCGGATCCCTCCTGTCGTTGCGGCTTCAGCGGGCGGATCCCTCGAGGGACCCTTCGATCTCGACCGGGGCGCCATCGCCCGGCTCATAGACGACGCACTGGATGAGCCGGTCCTGCAGGCCGGTGTCGGTCCATCCGGCCTCGGTCGGCGTGAGGTAGATGTACTCGAGAACGGACTCCTCGTAGGCCTTGCCGACGAACGGCTCGAACGCTTTGTAGCAGCCCTCGTCCGCGGCCTGCTGGACCGCCTCCTCGCCGGGCCAGTCGCCGTCGGGCAGCTCGAACTCGTGGTAGATCTCGTCGGTGTGCGGCTCGGAGCACGGGACCACCGACGCCGACGACAACTGGCTGTCGTCACCGAGGCTCAGGCAATCGCCCACCTGGAGCTGGAACACGTCGACGTCCGCCGACTCGGTCACCTGGTTGGTCTCGTCGTCACGCTGCGGCGCTCCGCCGCCGAACAGCTGTCCGATCGTCGCACAGCCGCCGATCGCGAGCGTCGTCGTCAGGATGCCCGCCGCCGCGATCGTTCGCGCCCGGTGCGTCTGGACCATGGTCCGCCTCCGATCGGGTCCGGGGCAGGCGTGCCGCCGCCTCTGTGGCTCACAGTAGACCGGTGCGCGGCGGCGGGGCCAGCGTGCGCCCCGCCCAGCGGGCCCCGATCAGCCCTCGAGGTCGTCGATGCCCGGCATCCAGCTGGCGCCCGGGCGTCCCCATCCGCGCTTGCGCGCGATCTTCGCCACCAGCTTCGCGTCCGATCCGGTGAGCCGGTCGATGTACAGCACGCCGTCCAGGTGGTCGAACTCGTGCTGCATGATGCGCGCGCGCCAGCCGTCCACCTCGATCCGCACCGACTCGCCGTCCAGATCCGTTCCCGTCACGATGACCCGCTCCGAGCGGCGCAGCGCGAACCGCTCGCCGGGGAACGACAGGCACCCCTCCGACTCCTCGTCCTCGTCCGGCTCGCCCGGGACGAGCGGCGTCATCCAGAGTTCGGGGTTCAGGATGACCCCGCGCCACGGCGCGCCCTCGTCGTCCTCGTACGAGTACGTGAAGATCCGCAGCGGGACGCCGACCTGCGGCGCGGCCAGCCCGACCCCGGGGGCGGCATCCATGGTCTCGAACATGTCCGCGACCAGTGCGCGGATCTCGTCCGTGATCTCCTCGACGGGGGATGCGGGAGCGTGGAGGACGGGATCGCCCATGATGCGGATCGGGAGCACGGCCATGCCTCCAGCGTAATGCGGGGGTCGGCGGGTACCGTGGGACCGTGCAGTGGGGGACTCTGGCCGGAGTGGACGGCGTCGGCGAGGTGCTCGTCGGAGCGTTCCAGAACCCCGGGCTGCTGCTCGGCATCCCGCTCGCGCTCGCGGGCGCGGTGTTCATGTCGCTCGGCGCGCAGTATCAGAGCCAAGGCGTCCGCAAGGTCGAGCGCATCTCGGGCGAGACGGGCGAGACGGGTCTCGGAATCTCGCACCTCTGGCGCCTGCTCACGCGTCCGTCCTGGGTGATCGGCACGATCCTGCTGGCCGTCGCGATCATCTGTCAGCTCAGCGCCCTCTCGGTCGCGCCGCTCATCGTGGTGCAGCCGCTCGGCGCGGTGTCGCTGGTGATCACGACGCTCCTGAACGCGCAGATGACCGGCCACATCCCCACGCGCGCATCGCTCGGGTCCATCGGTCTGTGCGTGGGCGGCATCTTCCTGTTCGTGATCGTCGCCGCCCTGTACGCGACCGAGCGGCCGCTGAGCGACTTCGAGCTGCTCACGGTGCTGGCGATCCTGCTGATCGTGACGATCCTGCTCATCACCACGTGGGTCATGCTGCGCCACAGGATGAGCGCCCTGTTCTACATCTCCGCCGCTGGCGTGCTCTACGGCTTCGTCGCCACGCTCGCGAAGGTCGTGATCGTCCGGATCAAGTCCGGCGACTTCGAATGGATCACGATCGTGTGCCTGGTGGCGCTCCTCGCCGCGGCCGCAGCAGGCGGGTATTTCGTGCAGACGGCCTACTCCTCCGGGCCGCCGGACCTCGTGATCGCAGGCCTGACCGTGATCGATCCGATCGTCGCGGTCCTCATCGGCGCCATCGTGCTCGGCGAGGCCTCGCACGCGCCCGTGTGGGCGCTGGTCGTGTTCGTGATCGCGGGCGCGATCGCCTCCTACGGCGTGTTCCTGCTCGCACGGCACCACCCGCAGGTGGTCAGCGAGAGCCAGGAGCTCGGGATCGCCCGAGGTCGCGACGAGGGCATCGACCGGGCCGCCCGTCAGACGGGGGAGCAGCCGCGCGGCGGCACCCCGCTCGATCAGTTGCGCGCGATGCGCGACCCGGATGACCTTCTCGCACGCCGGATGCCGCCTCCCGACGAGGACCCCGAGCGCTAGGGCGTGTCTGACAAATAGTTCGGCGGCGCGCTGAGAGTCTGAGGTCGTGACGCGGTTTCAGGTGCTCTCGGATGCTCAGTGGTCGTTGCTCGAGGAGATGCTGCCGCGCCCGACCGGGCGCAGGGGACGGCCCTTCGCGGACGCGCGGTTGATGGTCGAGGGCATCGTCTACCGGTATCGGTGCGGGATCGCGTGGCGGGATCTGCCGGAGGTGTTCGGGCCGTGGCAGACGGTATGGACCTGGC
>NZ_MYFP02000038.1:0-4367 GCF_004514465.2 Microbacterium sp. MEC084
TCGATGTCGGCCTGCTTGACCCACATCCGCACGGACTCGACCCCGTAACCCAGCTGCGTCGCGACCCGCTGCACCGTCCCCTGCGTGACGCCGAGCTCAGCGCGCAGCGTCCTCACCATCCGCACCGCAGCGGCCTTCTCCTCGCTCGAGTAGCGACGCGTCGTCGGCTTCCCATTCGCCAGTTCCTTCGGCATGACTCCATCCTCGTTTCCAAGGTCAGGAGCCTCCAACAAACTCAGGGCGCTTCAGTCGTGGGTTCGAGCCCCACTGGGCCCTCCAAGAAATTCCGCCGTATCGACCCCCGTTGATCGGCGGTTTTTCTTTGCTCGCGATTCTTCGCTTTCCATGGCGTAGTAGTCGTTTGACGGCAGTAGTTGACGGCAACGGCCTGCACTCGCCTGCTCACGCGTGCCATTCACCGCCAGAGTTGCGACGGGCGTCGTGAGGGACGCGGCGACTCGTTCGAGCGCTTCCCGCTGGCCGGTGACGTCGCCGTGCTGGTAGAGCTCCTGCGTTGTCGTGATGTTTGAGTGCCCGAGGATGAGCTGGACGTCGCGGACCGGGACGCCGAGGTTCTTCAGGAGTGTCGCGACGGTGTGGCGTGTGTGGTGCACGGTGATGCGTGGCAGCCCAGCCTGGCCGCGGATCTCGTGGAAGGTGCGCACGAAGTTCTTCGGATCGACCGGCGTCCCCGCTGTGCTGAGGAAAATGAGGTCATCCGGCTCCGGTTCCCGTTCGTCACGCAAGGCGAGGAAACGGCTACGGATGGGCAACAGGAGCGGCAGGTCGCGCCGACCGGCGCTGGTCTTGACCGGCCCGGTCTGCAGCACGCCGTGAATGCGCTGTAGCTGCTGCCTAACGTGGATGATGTCCTGTTTGAAGTCGATGTCGCTCCAGCGAAGTCCCAGTACCTCGCCGCGGCGCATGCCGTAGGTCAGGAGCAGGAAATACCCGAGTGCCCAGCGATGCCCGTCACAGGCGTCCAGGAACGCGACTGCCTGCTCGCCCGTCCACGGCGTGATCGCTTTCCGCTCGTACTTGGGTAGGTCGATGAGGCGTGCGACGTTGCGGTAGACCAGTTCCTCCTTCTCAGCTCGGCTGAGCGCGGACGAGAGCACGGTGCGGACTCTGTGCAGGGTGCGTTCGGAGTTGCCGTCGGCGTAGAGGCGGTTGACGAGTTCCTGGGCGTCCTGGACGGAGAGCTTGTCGAGGCGCTTCTTGCCGATGAACGGCGAGATGTAGAGGCGAACCGTCGACTCGTACAGTTCGGCTGTGCGTGGCCTGGTCTTGATTGGTACGACCGTGCGCAGCCAGTAGTCGAGGTACCGCTCCACGCTCCAGTTGGTCGCCGGCACGGGGATGTTGCGGCGTGCCTGCTCCAGCGCAGCGACGAGCTTGCGGTGGACGTCCTCTCGTGACGTTCCGTAGAAGCGGATTCGCTTGCGACCGCCGCCCGCAACGGGCACGTATCCGGCTGCTTCCCACCGGCCGTCCTTGCGGTGCGTGAGGGTGCCTTCGCCGTTTGCTCGCCTACCCATGGAAGCCCCCGCGGGTACGTCCGGTGCGTTGCTCGGCGATGTAGCGCTCGAGATCTTCGGCCGGTACCACGCGGCGCTTGCCGATCTTGATCGAGCCGAGCTTCTCTTCACGGATGAACCGCTGGAGCGTCCATGCGCTCACACGCAGGACATCGGCGGCTTCCGGGATCGTGTAGAGGCGGGGCGCATCGTGGTGGACGGTGCGCTCGCCTGGTTGGTGAATGTTGGTCATGCTCACGATGGGTTCCCTCCTCTCGCGGTTGTCGTTACTTGCAGGTTCAGGTCGGACAGCCGCAGGGCCGCGCGGTCGCGGCTGACGCGCAGCCTGCGGGCGAGTTCGACGACGTCGCAGCGGTCTCGTTTGACGAGGCGACGAACGACGCGTGCAGGCATGAGGGCGGCTGAGGCGAAGCCATCGGCTGCCATCTCGGCCTGGGCGTGCCCGCTGAGATAGCGCGGGTCGTAGAGGTGCACGCTGGTGTTGTGATCAATGATGTGCTTGAACTCGTGCAGCAGCGTGAAGCGCTGTCGTTCCGGGGCGTCCTTGGCGTTGAGTCGGATGATCCAGGTGCGCTCTTCTTTGTTCCAGACGGCAAGCCCGGAGGCGGGCAGGTCGCGATCCGTTTCGACTCTCACCTGCGGGAGGCTGGCGACGAGGACATCGACGGTGATGTTCCGGATGGCCGCTTCTCGGGCGACGAGTGCGCCTTGGCGGGCTGCGATGCGCTGGGCGGCAACCCAGCTGACCGGGCGGGCGCGGTGTTCGCGAGCGAGGTTTCGCAGGCGCCGGATGAGGCCCGAGGGCACTCGAGGCGCCTGCTCAGTCAGCTCGCTGATTTGGTATGTCATGAAATTCTCCTCCTCTCATTCCCACCCGTGGAGTTAGCCATCACTGATGCGTCTTGTCCGTGCGTTGCCGCCTAGAACTCGTCTTCGCCGGGTTCTGGCCCGTCGAGGTTGATGCCGCTCTGCTGCGCTATGGCAGCGAAGTAGCCCTCGAGCTGGGCGACCTGGCTCGGAGTGAGCTCCTGGTAGCGAGCCCGGAGGTATGCCCCGAAGGACGGGAGCTTGGTGATCGACGGGTAGTCGACCAGTGCGTACAGGTCGGCTGCGGGGATGCTGAGCGAGCGGGCGATCGCAGTGAGGATCTCCGGTCGAGGCTGGACGATTTCGCCGTGCTCGATACGCCAGACGGTGTTGTTGACGACACCTGACAGCTCGGCGAGCTTCCGGATTGAGAGATCCTTTTCGATGCGCTTCTGGCGAATGAATTCGCCAAGCTTAGTTGTGGGTTCTTCCGCCTGATTCATTGCGGTAATCTCCGTTTACATTACTCCCGCTATTTTACCTCGTTGCTCGCAATAAGTCCCGGTCAAAGGCGTTTTCTACAACGTTTTATGGTCTGCCGTTGGCGAACTTCTGAGATGCATATGCAGTGATGGGTGCTGGTAATAGATAGATGTGGCGTAGGCGTTCTCTGTCACACCGCTACGGGTAGCGACGTGAGCAGATCGCCATTGGATGACGACACGAGCCACGTAGGTGTAGTGCTTTTCGCAACAGACTGCGGGGCATGCGTCGTTTGGTGGGCGCTTCTGGGCGGCCTACGTCATGAAGACGTGGAGGCGTCCGTCGCGGCCTTGGATGATGTCCCAGCCGCCCTCGACGTAGTGCCACAGCTCGTCGAGGTCGATCGACACGACGCCTTCGGGGATGCCGTGCTGCCGGCACAGCCCTGTGATCTCCTCCTCCCATTGGTTGTATTCGGTGAGTTCGCGGACGAGCGCTTCGCGGTCGGTGAAGCTGCCGATGTAGAAGTCCTGGAATGTCTTCTGGAGGTTGTCTGCCGTGGCGTTCACATCGGGCAGTTTCAGGAACGCCTCGAACGGTGTGCCCAGCTCGGCCAGCAGCGGTGTGAGGCGTCACGCAGTCTGCGGATGACCTCCGTCGGAGTGTCGGCCGGCACGTTGACGGCGATCGCTTCCTCACCCTCGCCGGTACTGGTTTCCCAGAGGATCGATCGGAGGGATGGTGTCTGGCCGTGCGGCCGGTTTGGGAAGCGCCCGTAGGTGTTCTCAGCTGCGATGACTCCGCTGGCGAACCAGGCGACCAGTTCGCGGATCGGCTCGGGTGCGCTGGGGTCATGGTGGATCAGGAGGTACTCCTCACGAAGCGCCTCGTTACTGCCCCTGCCGGTGGTGGCGTAACGCGCCAGCGCGGAGTCCTCATCGAGGCCGGCGTAGCGGACGAGTTCTGCCGCGATCGCTCGGGAAGCTTTGACTCGTACTTCGCCGTCACCGGTAAGGTTCTCGGGCCTCAAGGCTTCGTCGAGGTCGACGCCGTGGCCGTTCTCTGGCTGTTCGTGTCGTGCTCGGAAGCGTTCCATCTACCAGCCCTCCGATGCGGCAGATGCCATGCTGACCGGGCCGAGCGGTTCGACGTCGGTTTCGACCTCGAGGAATGTCCACAGCGCGATCACCCAGCCGGTCTGGTAGTTCGGCACCCGGATCGAGGTGAGCTCGGCAAGCGCCGCTGCGGTATCGAGCTGGTCGGATGCGGCGAAGCGCTCCAGGGCGGAACGGGTCTGCTGAACGAATAGGTGACACCTGATCTGTGGTGCCTGAGGGTGCCGCTGGGAGGATGTCATCATGCCCAAGCCCTATCCGCGCGAGTTCCGTGAGGACGTGGTTCGCGTTGCTCGTGGTCGGGATGCCGGGGTGCCGTTGCGGAAGATCGCGGCGGACTTCGGGATCAGCGAGACCTGCCTGCAGAACTGGATGCGCCAAGACGACGTCGAAGCCGGGGTCAAGCCCGGCGTGACGAAGTCGG
>NZ_MYFP02000039.1:0-3333 GCF_004514465.2 Microbacterium sp. MEC084
ACAATTGTCAGACACGCCCTAAGTGACAGGGGCCACGGCCGCCACGCCGGGGGATTGGTCGACGTCATCACCCGGGGTTACAGTCGTCCACTGAACAAATCTTCGAAGCTCGCACGGAGGGGCTCGTGGGCCAGAATCGCCGGCATCCGCACAACGCGGGGCGTCTCGCCGAGCAGCGTGAGCTACGCGAGGCCCGGGCGAACGGACCGCTGCGCAGGCTGAGCTCCGAGCAGCTGGGGCAGCGCGTGGTGTCGATCGTCCCGGACAGCATGCAGCTGTGGGGCCTGGCGTGGCTGCGCTTCGGCGACGTCGACGTGCGCGCGACCGTGCGTGTGCGCCGCTGGACCGACGATGCAGTGGGCGTCGAGGTCGACGTCGACGGCGAACGCCTGCGCTGCTGGGTCTGGCAGGGCGCCTGTCAGCGCATCGCCGACCAGCGCGCCGGCTGGTGAAGGCGATCTTCTTGGCTCGCAGTCACCATGCAAGAACAGCCTGGCGAGATCCGCGCGCTCCGGTTCACCATTGTTCGCGGGTGCGGCTCGACAGCTGCTGCAGACTTTGCGAGCCTGGTAAGCATGGAGTCGGCGAAAGGATCAGCCACGGCTGGCTGGTTGTCGTTCATCAGTGCTGCGCTGATGATGCTCATGAGTGGCTGCTCCGCGGCCCCAGCCGAGCCCCCTGGGGATCCGGGTGAGCCAGCCGATCCTGGAACGAGACTTGAGGTCCGCGGCTACGAGGATGAGCCGAACTCACCGGCGTCGGTGCGTGCTTATGCGTCCGACGAGTCGCTGGTAGTGATCACGTCCGGCTCTTCGAGCTGCCCTTCGATCCCGGAGATCCTGGCGGTCGAGTCGGAGAAGCAGGTGGTCGAGATTGCCCTCACGGCGTGGCCGGCAGACGTCTGCACCGCCGATTTGGCTCCCCGTACGTTCACGCTCGACGCCGCCCGTGACCTCACGGGCTTCACAGTCGAGGTCACGGACGGCGCCGGCGGTGCTGACTAGGGGATGTAGTTGAGGCCGTACCCCGCGGTCATTAGTTCTGCGATGGGCGCGTACAGCCCGGTGGCACTGCATTTGCGTCCGCCCGTGGCGGATGATCCGGGTTCTCCGGTACAGGTAGCTGTTCCGTTGGACATGCCGCTGATGATGCCGGTGGCGTAGATGCCGCTCGATGTGGAGTAGACCGGGCCGCCGCTGTCGCCGTTTCCGAGCGCGGGGATACCCGTGGCCTGTTGCGTGCGCACGATGTTGTTGTAGCAAGGCAGCCCGGTGTAACAGACGGTCAGCCCCGTGGCCATGATCGTGTTCGAGCACACCGTGCCGCTGAAGCTCCCGGAGTAGCAGACGTTCGCGCCGACGACGCTGTGGATCGCACCCTTAATCGAGTAGACACCGGACCCGGAAACGGTGTGGTCGCCGATGAAGATGCCCGGGAGCATGTGGTCGGCCATTGGGCCCTTCCAGACCGAGACGTCGCCGTTGGACAGCCCGGCGCCGTAGGCGCTGTACGCCTTTGCGACGGGGTATCCGTCCACGGTGGTGTACTTCCAGCTTTGTCCTTCGACTCCGGCGTGGCAGTGATGTGCGGATCCCATGACCGGGACGTTCCCGGACGTCTGCGTCATTCGGTACCCGGTGGTGCAAGCGCTGTTCGCGCCGACGCGCGTCATGACAGCGCCGCTGTAGGTCGAGGGGTTGGCCGCGTGGTTGCGCAGCGCCGGCTGTGCCGCGGCCCCGTACTCGACCGTCACCGTGACGCCTTTGCCCTTGCCCTTGGCCTTCGCCTTCGCGCTGATTTCAGAGCGCGCATCGGCGCTGATTGTGCGGCCGCGGTTGCTCTCATCGAGGACCACACGCACTTCGCTGCCGTCGAGGGAGGGCTCGACCTCGACCACCCGATCTCCGGAGCCGAGTTTGCCGTTGGTGCCCACGATGTCGTTAGCGAGCTCCGCCTTGCCGATCGCATCCAGGACGGCTGGGCGGTGCTCGACAGCGCCGTCGAGCTTGGCTTCGCTCATGGCAGCGGCGAAGGTTGCCTCGTCTGCGGTTGCGTAAACCGCGAGCTTTCCGGTCTCCGGCAGCCACTCGACGGCGGAGATCCCGAGGTCGGGAGACGTGAGCGATGCCTCAAGCAGGGCCTGCGTCACATCCGCCGAAGGATTGCCGTCGGTCCGGAGCTCCGCTCGTTCGGGCTGACCGTCGATCACACCATCCGGAAGAGGGGATGGGATCAGATACGGGCTCCCTGCATTCTCATCGGCTGCCGCAGACGCGGGACCGGCCGATCCGAGCGCGAGCACAGCGACGAACGCCATGCTCGCGAGTACTTGAAAACGTCGAGACCTACGTGGTGAAGCCGTTCGCTACTCCCTTCATCGGCCTCCCCCCGGCGGTAATATCCCACAGCTCGAGCCAACGTAGAAAGAGCCTGACGCGGACACCTCGTGTTCGGGTGCCCTCGATGAGGCCCAGTCGGCGGACCTTCACAAATTGAGTAGGCGAATCCCGTAACGGGATTCGCCTACTGGAAAGAAGGGGAGAGTGGCTCAGGCGTTGGCTTCCTCGTAAGCAGCGACGATGTGCGAGGCGATCCGCCCGCGATCTGACACCTTGTGACCTGCATTCCGTGCCCATGTGCGGATGGCATCGAGGTCGCTACTGCGGGCTCCGCGTCGACGAGCCGGAGTACTCGGGGTTGATGTTCCAGTGCGGCGGGCCGCTTTCACATAGGGCGCCAGATCATCGCGCAGCTTCGCTGCATTGGTCGGGCTGAGGTCGATCTCGTATGTCTTGCCCTCGAGCGAGAACAGGAGAGTTTCACCTTCTCCGGATTCCAGAGGAGTGCCGTCGATGTCGTCGATGAGCTGGTGCACGATCTTGCGGGCCATGATTCGAACCATATAGCCGGAACAGAGAAGCGATGGATTGCATCGCAGGAGAAATAGCGAGCGCCCGGCGAGGCCGCGATCCTGTCGGAGGAACTTGTCAGAGATACCTAGGAGAGGATCGCGTCGCCTCGAGCCGGGCGCCCGCGGTCATGATACCGACGCGGGCTGATCGCTGCAGTCGGTGAGAGTGTGGACTAGGGCGTGTCTGGCAAATAGATCGGCGGTGTGCTGAGAGCCTGTGATCGTGTCGCGGTTTCAGATGCTCTCGGATGCTCAGTGGTCGTTGATCGAGGAGATGCTGCCGCGCCCGACCGGGCGCAAGGGGCGGCCGTTCGCGGACGCCAGGCTGATGGTCGAGGGCATCGTCTACCGGTATCGGTGCGGCATCGCGTGGCGGGATCTTCCCGACGTGTTCGGGCCGTGGCAGACGGTGTGGACGTGGC
>NZ_MYFP02000005.1:0-197278 GCF_004514465.2 Microbacterium sp. MEC084
ATCGCTCGGGACACCGGGCTTCGCGCCCGCGTCGACCTCCCGACGACGATGCCACACCCGCAGCGTCTCCGCGCTCATGCCGAGGAGACCGGCCACATGCCGCACCGCAGACATCAGATTCGAGTGCTCACCGGAGGCCTTGGCCTCATCGAGCATCCGCAGCGCGCGCTCGCGCATCTCGGGAGAGTACTTCCGGTTCATCGCGTTCCATCCTTGCTTCAAGAACGGAACGAAACCCAGGCCGATTCAGTTGCCTACGAGGTTCGTTGGCGCAACGCCGCCCGAAAGTTCCAGCAGAAGACCTTCACCGTCAAGCGTGAGGCGGAGCGGTCGCGTTGCGGGTGGAGAACGAGCTTGCAGACGGCAACTCGACGGATGCGCTGGTGAAGAACACGAAGACCTTCCGCGAGGTCGCGGAGGTCATGCAAGCGGCCCACGCGCACACGCTGAAGCCCAAGACGCGGCGGGACAACGCCGCGACCTACGCCCTGCACATCTATCCGACGTTCGGACACCGGCGCATCAACGCGATCACGACGATGGACATTGAGGCATGGCTGGCGGCACAGCGCTCGGCAGTCAAGCCCCGCCCGAAGAACGCGCCGGAGGATGCACCCGACGAGCACTACTCGCAGTCGTCCATCCGCACCCGGTACGTAGCGCTGTCGTCGGTGTTCAAGTACGCCTTGCAGTTGCGACTCATCTCGTCGGATCCGTGCGGCCCGGTGCGCATCCCGAAGGTGCAGCACCACGAGCTGACCTTCCTGACACCCGAGCAGGTCGCCGCAGTGGTCGAGCACTTCGCTGACACGCCGCCGGACGGGCTCATCATCCTCACCGCCGCCTACACCGGTCTGCGCGCCGGGGAGCTGGAAGGACTGCGCATCCGCGACGTGAATCTATTCGCTCGATCGCCGTTCATCCACGTTCAGCGGCAGGCGCAGTACTCGCCCCGAGAGGGCTGGCAGTACATCACTCCGAAGTCAGCCAAGTCGATCCGCAAGGTGCCGCTGAATCGCACTCTCGCGGAGCGACTACGCGAGCACATCGCACAGCACCCACACCGCAACGACCCCGACGCGATGCTGTGGCCAGGACGCCGCCGCGGGGGCCACGGCAAGACCCGCGGCGCGCTCGACTACTCGGTGCAGTTCAACCACGACAACCTGTACCGGAAGCACTTCCTCCCGGCGCTGGCTGTCCTGGGCATCCCGGCAGTGCGCTGGCACGACCTACGGCACTTCTACGCGAGCGCGTGTGCCGCCGCGGGCATCCCCATCGAGCGCGCCGCAAAGTACATGGGCCACGAGGACATCGCGACGATGTACAAGCACTACCTGCACCTGTTCAACGACAGCCACACCGACGACATGGATCGCCTTGACGCGGTCGCGGTACGTCCTGTGTGGCTGACCCGCAAGGGCGACAACGCGCAGGACCTCGCCTTGTCGCGTTAGCGCAGACCTGCAGCATCCAGTTTCCGGAGGAGGACGGAGGCCAACGCGAGGTGGTCGAGGCAAGTATCGGGATCGTCAGGAATGTCGACCTCGTGGCCTCGCGGGTTGCGGATTCCGGACTGCGCACCCGCAAACATGTACCTATATCCGAACTGCTCGTCACGGTCCGAGTCGGTCGCGCGTCCATTGACCGCCAGCAGCGGCTCGTTCTCGTCGAACGCCTTCATCATCAACGCGTTTCCTGTGAGCCTGCGTAAGCCGCTCAGACGCTTGACTTCCTGCTCGATGAACTTGAACGCGGTGAAGGTCGCGTCATCGAAGTAGCCATCATCGAATTGGCGGCGCACCTTACCCGGAAGGTCGGGATGGACGTTTCGGACCTCGAAGGGGTGAAGATCCGAGGAACTCTCTGGGACCTCAATGGCAGTCGCAGGATAGGAGCGCGCCAGCTGCTCGAGACCTTCGAGGTTCACGCCGGGTACAAGTGCTTCCGGATACTGGCGAACATCGCGTCGTACTCATCCGCCGTCGCACCCACGGGAACATTGATCTCGATGCGTACTGACAGTCCGATCGGGCCGTCGGAGCGGTTGGCATGCTCTTTCTCGGTGTTGCTCGTGCCCCCATGAGAGACAGCCTTGCGGGATGAGGTCGCGTCCGCTGCTGAGGAGTCTCTTGTGGCCTTCGGTTTCGCGGCACGAGTTGAACTCTTCGGCGTCGGCTTAGCGTCAAACGGCGTACCGCGTCCCGTTAGTCCGGCGAGCGCGAGGAACGTCGATGCTTGCCGCTGACCGATGAGCTCGGTGGTCTTGTCGACCATTCGGAACCAATGGGCCAAGTCGTCCCGGCTCGCAGTCCATGCATCGGGGCCAAGTTCCTCAAAGACGGGGGCGTAAGCCCTCGACACGATCTCACTGAGGCCCGCCCGAAAGTGGTCTTCGTTCCCAAAGAACGCGTTCGCCGCCTCCTCGACCTTGACGCCCTCGTCGTCAATCAGTCCGATAAACCGGAGGATGTTGATCAGGTAGGACTCGTTGCCCGGTGCAATCTTCATACGCTTCAGGTACGCAGCGTCGACGGCGTTCGGAAAGGAGCGTCTGAACTGTTCGACCGCCTTGACCAGTCCACCGATCGACGAGATATACGGGTAAGTGTTAGCCAAGGTCGTCCTCCATCGCGCAGTCCCCGTATTCTCCTGATGGCCCGCAACATTGCCCGCGTGACACGCCGCCGCGTGCTAGGACCGAGGGGATTCGGAGGGGCCAGTCACTCGCGCACTGCGCAGATCAGCCACTGCGCAAACGAGAAAACCCCCGCCTGAGCGGGGGTTTTCTTGAAGCTGGGGTACCTGGACTCGAACCAAGAACAACTGAACCAGAATCAGCCGTGTTGCCAATTACACCATACCCCAAGGGCGTCCGGCCGAAGCCGTACCGAGGGTCTAGCTTACCCGACAGCTCGGGAGCGGCCAAACCGGACGCCGCACCATGGCGTGTCGCGTCAGGAGAGCTCCTCCACGAGCGCCACGAGGCGGCGGATGGACTCGGCCTTGCCGAGCAGCTCCATCGACTCGAACAGGGGCGGCGAGACGCGGCGGCCGGAGATCGCGACGCGCGGCGGACCGTACGCGACGCGCGGCTTGAGGCCCAGGCCGTCGATCAGGGCGGCGGACAGGGCCGCCTGGATCGCCTCGGTCTGGAAGCCCTCCTCGGGCACCTCCTCGAGCGCCGACGCACAGGCCTTCAGCACCTCGACGGCGTTCTCGGGCAGCCCGGCGCGCGCGTCCTCGTCATAGGTGACGTACTCGGCGAACAGGAACCCGAGCAGACCCGGGGCGTCGCCGAGGAGCGGCAGGCGCTCCTGGATCAGCGGGGCCGCCTTGGAGATCAGCTCGCGCTCCGCGTCGGTGGGCGTCTCCCCCACCACGCCCGCCTTCACGAGGTAGGGCGTGATGCGCTCGGCGAAGTCCGCCGGCTCGAGCATCCGGATGTGGTCGCCGTTGATCGACTCGGCCTTCTTCTGGTCGAAGCGGGCCGGGTTCGGGTTGACGTCGGCGATGTCGAACGCCGCGATGAACTCGTCGAGCGAGAACACGTCGCGATCGGGGCCGATCGACCAGCCCAGCAGCGCCAGGTAGTTCAGCAGGCCCTCGTGGATGAAGCCCTTCTCGCGCTGCAGGAACAGGTCGGCGCGCGGGTCGCGCTTCGACAGCTTCTTGGTGCCGTCGCCGAGCACGAGCGGCATGTGCCCGAAGCGCGGGATGAAGCTGGTCACGCCGGCGTCGATCAGCGCGCGGTAGAGCACGAGCTGACGAGCGGTCGAGGGCATCAGGTCCTCGCCGCGCAGCACGTGCGTGATGCCCATCAGCGCGTCGTCGACCGGGTTCACGAACGTGTAGAGCGGCACGCCGTTGGGACGCACGATCACGAAGTCCGGGAACGACCCGGCCGGGAAGGTGACCTCGCCGCGGATCAGGTCGACGAACGTGAGGTCCTCGTCGTCCGGCACGCGCAGGCGCAGCGCGGGCTGGCGGCCCTCGGCGCGGAAGGCGGCCTTCTGCTCCTCGGTGAGGTCGCGGTCGAAGTTGTCGTAGCCGAGCTGCTTCGCGCGGCCGTTGGCCTCGTTGCGCGCGTCGATCTCCTCGGCGGTCGAGAAGCTCTCGTACACGGCGCCGCTCGCGATCAGCTTGTCGAGCACCTCGCGGTAGATGTCGTGCCGCTGCGACTGGCGGTACGGCGCGTGCGGGCCGCCGACCTCGACGCCCTCGTCCCAGTCGATGTGCAGCCAGCGGAGCGCGTCGAGCAGCTGCTGGTAGCTCTCCTCGCTGTCGCGCGCGGCATCCGTGTCCTCGATGCGGAACACGAGCTTGCCGCCGTGGTGGCGCGCGTAGGCCCAGTTGAACAGGGCGGTGCGGATCAGGCCGACGTGCGGCAGTCCCGTGGGCGAGGGGCAGAAGCGCACGCGGACGTCGGCGCCGGTGGCCGTCGTGGTGCGGGGATCGGGTGCAGAAGACATCGCCCACCAGTCTAGTTCCGGCGCGCCGCCCCGCCCGCGCGGCCGCGGACCCGGGTCAGCGCCGCCCGAGCGGCGACAGCAGTGTGGTCGCGGCGACCACCCCGAGCGCGAACAGCGCCAGCGCGCCGTAGCCGAGCCAGCCGAGCACGAGCCCCGCGAGCACGGCGCCCACGGCGGCCGACGCGGTGTCGCTGACCCCCTGCCGCTTCGGGCGCAGGGCGACGGGCGTGCTCTCGGTGAGGAGGGACGATCCGGCGACGGTCGAGGCGCTCCATCCGAGCCCGAGCAGGACGAGCGCCACGACGACCGCCGCCTGCACGTCGGACCACACGGCGGCGGTGAGCAGCGACGCGGCGAACAGCCCCTGCCCGATCAGCACGGTCTGCACGCGGCCGAGTCGGTCGGCGAGCGCGCCGAACAGCGGCGAGGCCCCGTACATCCCGAGCACGTGCAGCGCGATCGTCGTGCCGACGAGCAACGTGACGTCCGTGGTCGCCGCGCCGTGGCCGATGTGCGCGAGGTGCGACAGGTGCACGGGGGTCATGGCCATGACCGAGGCCATGACGACGTGCGAGGCCGCGGTCGCGAACACCGCGTACCGCGCCGCGATCGGGCGGTCGACCTCGGCCGCCACCGGCCCGGCCGAGACGGCGGCCCGCGCGATCCGCTGCGCGACGCGCAGCGGATCGGGCCGCAGGGCGACCAGGTACAGGATGAGCGCCGCGAGCTGCGCGACGATCGAGAACAGATAGGCCCCGGTGAGGCGCGGCATGCCGATCACCCCGCCGAGCATCTCCCCCGGCGTCAGCATCAAGGGCCCGAGGACGCCGCCTACCGTCGTTGCCCTCACCACCGTGCCGAGGTCCCGGCCGCGGCGGGCCGGCGCGGCGAGGTCGGTGGCGGCGAACCGCGACTGGAGGTTGCCGGCGTTGCCGGCGCCGATCAGGACGACGCCGACCAGCAGCAGCGGGAAGATCCGCATCGCCGCGGCCGTGATCACGGTCGCGATGCCGATCAGGGCGAACACGTTCCGAGCGTCAAGGCGAAGCGGCGCCCGCGCGCCCCCGCAAGCCGGGCGAGCGGGATGGCGCACAGCGCCGCCCCGAGCGTGACCGACGCGGTCGCGAAGCCCGAGAGCGACTCGTCGCCGGAGAGATCGGCCGCGAGCAGCCCTCCCAGCGAGATCGTGGCGCCGAACGCGACGCCGCCGAGCACCTGCCCGGCGGCGAGGACGCGCACGGTGCGCGCCTGGATCCCGGCGACCTCGTCGGTCGTCAGCTCCTCGGTGTCGGCGCGCTCGACCACCGTCAGGCGGCCAGGGCGTCGCGGGCGGTGTTGCGGAGCACGCCGAGGCCGGGGATCTCGACCTCGATCGTGTCGCCCGCCTGGAACGGCCCGACGCCCGCCGGCGTGCCGGTCAGCAGCACGTCGCCGGGCAGCAGCGTGAACGCCGCCGACGCGTACTCGATCAGGAACGGGATGTCGAAGATCATGTCGGTGAACGGCGCGCGCTGCCTCTCCTCGCCGTTGAGCCGCGTGATGACCTCGCCCTGCGTGTAGTCGAAGTCGGTCTCGATCGCCGGCCCGAGCGGGCAGAACGTGTCGAAGCCCTTGGCGCGCGCCCACTGGCCATCCGGCTTCTGCAGGTCGCGGGCCGTGACGTCGTTCGCAATCGTGTACCCGAACACGTAATCGAGCGCGTCCGCGGCCTTGACGTTCTTGGCGATCCGGCCGATCACGACGGCGAGCTCGCCCTCCCACTGCGTGTCCTGCGTCTGCACCGGGCGCACGATCGCGTCGCCCGGGCCGATCACCGAGGTGTTCGGCTTGAAGAACAGCATCGGCTGCTTCGGCACCTCGTTGCCGAGCTCGGCGGCGTGGTCGCGGTAGTTGCGGCCGACGCACACGACCTTCGAGCGCGGGATGACCGGCGCGAGCAGTGCGGCGTCGCCCAGCGGCACGCGCTCGCCGGTCGTCTCGTACCCCGCGAACATCGGATCGCCCGCCAGGACGACGAGCTCGGTGCCGTCCAGGATGCCGAAGCGGATGGTGTCGTGGTGGCTGAACCGCGCGATCTTCACCGCTTCAGCCTAGCCACGGGTCTCAGTCGTCGAGGCGGTAGAGCCAGCCCTTCGTGTCCTCGCGGCGGCCGTACTGGATGTCCGTGAGCTCCTGGCGCAGCGACAGCGCGAGCTCGCCGACCGGCTGCTCGTCCTCGAAGCCCTCGCCCTTCAGCAGGCCGATCGGGGTGATGACGGCCGCCGTGCCGCACGCGAACACCTCGGTGATGTCGCCCGAGGCCACGCCGTCGCGCCACTCGGCGAGCGACACGGGGCGCTGCTCGACCGTCAGGCCGCGGTCCCGCGCCAGCTCGAGGATCGAATTGCGGGTGATGCCGTCGAGGATGCTGTCCGAGGCGGGCGTCACGAGCGTGCCGTCCTTCTTCACGAACAGGATGTTCATGCCGCCGAGCTCCTCGATGTTGCCGTCGGAGTCGAGGAACACCACCTGGTCGCAGCCCTGGCCGTAGGCCTCGGCCTGCGGCAGCAGGCTCGCGGCGTAGTTGCCGCCGGTCTTCGCGGCGCCGGTGCCGCCCTTGGCGGCGCGCTGGTACTTCTCCGAGAGCCAGATCTTCACGGGCTTCACGCCACCCGGGAAGTACGAGCCCGCCGGGCTGGCGATCACGTAGTACGCGACCTTGTGCGCCGGGCGCACGCCCAGGAACGCCTCCTTCGCGAACATGAACGGCCGCAGGTACAGGCTCTGGTCCTCGCCCGACGGCACCCACGCGCCGTCGACCGCGATCAGCTCGCGAAGCGACTGCAGGAAGTGCTCGACCGGCAGCTCGGGCAGCGCCAGGCGGCGCGCGCTGCGCTGCAGCCGGAGCGCGTTCTGGTCGGGCCGGAACGTATAGACGGCGCCGTCGGCGTGGCGGTACGCCTTGATGCCCTCGAAGATCTCCTGGCCGTAGTGCAGGACGGCCGCGGCCGGGTCCAGGCTGATGGGTCCGTACGGCTGCACGCGCGGGCGGTGCCATCCGCCCTTGGCCGACCAGCAGATGTCGACCATGTGATCCGTGAAGTGCGTGCCGAAGCCGGGATCCTTCAGGACCTCCTCGCGCTGGGCCGAGGACTTCGCGGCCAGGTTCTTCGTGACCGCGAACTCGAGCGGCGCGACGCCGGCGTCGGTCTGAGCGGTGGTCGTGGTGGTGTCGGTCATCACTGGTCCTGTCTCCGGGGCTCGGCCCCAGGTTACGCCCGCAGCCGGGCGGCGATGGCGTCGCCGATCTGCGTCGTCGTGCGTGGCGAGCCGTCTCGCTCGCTGATGTCGTCTTCGATCGCGCGCGTGACGCGATCCGCCTCTTCGCGAAGCCCGAGGTGGTCGAGCAGCAGGGCGATGGATCCGATGGCGGCCGTGGGGTCCGCCTTGCCCGTGCCGGCGATGTCCGGCGCCGAGCCGTGGACGGGCTCGAACATCGACGGGAACGCGCCGCTCGGGTTGATGTTCCCCGACGCGGCGAGGCCGATTCCGCCGGTGACGGCGCCGGCCAGGTCGGTGAGGATGTCGCCGAAGAGGTTGTCGGTGACGATGACGTCGAAGCGCCCGGGGTTCGTGACCAGGAAGATGGTGGCCGCGTCGACGTGCAGATAGTCTACGGCGACCTCGGGATGGCCAATCGCCACCTCCTGGACCGTGCGCTGCCACAGCGAGCCGGCGTTCACGAGCACGTTCGTCTTGTGCACGAGCGTCAGCCTCTTGGAGCGGCGCTCCGCGAGCTCGAACGCGTAGCGCACCACGCGCTCGACGCCGTACGCCGTGTTGACGCTGGTCTCGTTCGCGACCTCGTGCGGGGTGCCCTTGCGGATCGACCCGCCGTTGCCGACGTAGGGTCCCTCCGTGCCCTCGCGCACCACGACGAAGTCGATGTCGCCGGGGTCGGCGAGGGGCCCCGGCTGACCGGGGTAGAGCTTCGAGGGGCGCAGGTTCACGTAGTGGTCGAGCTCGAAGCGCAGCTTCAGCAGCAGCCCCCGCTCGATGTTCGCGTCCTTCAGGCGCGGGTCGCCGGGGACGCCGCCCACCGCGCCGAGCAGGATGGCGTCGTGGGCCTTGATCGCGTCGAGGTCCTCGTCGGTCAGGGTGTCGCCGGTCTCGAGGTACCGACCGGCGCCGAGCGAGAACCGGGTCTTCTCGAACGAGACGCCGGATCCGGCGGTGACGGCGTCGAGCGCCTTCTCGGCCTCGGCGACGACCTCGGGACCGATCCCGTCGCCGGGGATGACGGCCAGCTTCACGACACGCGACATTGCTCTCCTTCTGGATCCGCCGCGGCCGGCGCGGTCAGGGTCGCGCGGCTCCTCGGCGTCCTCCCAGCGTAATGGCGGCGATGACCCCGCTCAGCACGACCAGGGCCGCGCCGATCAGCGACGTCACCGCGACGCCGCCGTCGAACGCGTCCGCCGCGGCCGCGCGCAGCGCGCCCCCGACCTCTCCCCCGAGCTCGTCGGCGGCGTTCATGGCGCCCGCGAGCGTCTCGCGCGCGTGCGCGGCGAGCCCATCCGGGACCCCGGCGGGCACGACGAGGCTCGACCGGTACCCGGCGGTCAGGATGCCGCCCAGGATCGAGGTGCCCAGCACCGCACCCAGCTCATACGCCGTTTCGGACACGGCGCTGGCCGCCCCGGCCTTCGCGGCGGGCGCGTTGGCGAGGATGAGCTCGCCCGACACGGTCTCGGTGGCGCCGATGCCCGCGCCGAGCAGCGCGAACGCGACCACGATGAGCCACAGGTCGTGCGCGCCCGCGAGCGCGACGATCAGGTACCCGGCCAGTGCGAGCATCAGGCTCGCGGGCACGACGATCGACGCCGGATGCCGGCGCGCGATCGGCGTCACCGCGAGACCGCCCAGGATCGACAGCGCCATGCCCGGCACGAGCGCGAAGCCGGCGGCCATGGGACTCAGGCCCACGCTCAGCTGCAGGTGCTGCGACGCGAAGTACAGGAAGCCGACCAGCGCGATCACGCTGCACAGGTTGACCAGCAGCGAGCCCGAGAACGCCGGGCGGTGGAACAGGGTCAGGTCGAGCATGGGCGCGTCCATCGCCCGCTGGCGCCGCACGAACAGCCACGCGAACAGCGCGCCGACCGCGATGGGCGCGGCGCCGATCGCGCCGTGGACCGCGACCTCCTTGATGCCGTACGCGATGGGCGCGAGCGCGAGCATCGACAGCACGATGCTCGCGCCGTCGACGGGGCCCGGATGCGGATCGCGGCTCTCGCGCACGAACACCGGCGCGAGCACCAGGAGCAGGACGAGCACGGGGACGGCGAGCAGGAACACGCTCTGCCACGGCAGGTGCTCGATCAGGAAGCCGCCGACGATCGGGCCGAGCGCGGCCCCGGCCGAGAACATGCCCGCCCAGATCGCGACGGCGATCCGGCGCTGGTCGCGGTCGGGGAAGATGTCGCGCAGCAGCGACATGGTCGACGGCATGAGCGACGCGCCGAACAGGCCCATGGCGGCGCGCGCGGCGATCAGCCATCCGGCGGTCGGCGCGAACACGGCGAGGACCGACACGACCGTGAAGCCCACCGCGCCGAACAGCAGCATGCGCCGCCGCCCGAGCCGGTCGCCGAGCGATCCCATCGTGACCAGGAGGCCCGCGAGCACCAGCGAGTAGGCGTCGATGATCCAGAGCTGCTCGGCGCTGGACGGCTCGAGATCGCGCGCGATCGCGGGCAGCGCGAAGTTCAGGATCGTGTTGTCGACCGACACCAGCAGCACGGGGAGCATGAGCACCGCCAGCGCGACCCACCCGCGCCAGTCCGCTCGCTGAGCCGTGCCTGTCGACGTCGTCGCCGTGATGGTCATGCCGATCCGCTCCTCGCGCTTTCTATACCGTCCAGATGGTACAGTAATGGCGCACGCCGAGCACCGACTGGGCATGAGAGGGTGGACCGCATGAGCCGTCCCCCGCACGCCCGCGAGAAGGTGCTCGACGCCTTCGAGCGCCTGCTGATCACCGAGGGCGAGCGCGCGGCGACGCTCGAGAGCGTGGCGCGCGAGGCCGGGGTCTCGAAGGGCGGCCTGCTCTACCACTTCGGGTCGCGCGAGGCGCTCGAGGAGGGCATGTACGCGCGGCTCCGCATGCTCGCGGCCGAGGACGTCGAGGCGGTGCGCACGGCGCCCGAGGGACCGATCTCGTACTTCCTGTCGACGTCGGGCGACGTGGGGCTGCCCCTCGACCGCGCGATCACGGCGGTCGGCCGCCTCGCGCACGGCGGCAACGCCGCCGCGGCCGCCGAGCTGGCGGCCGTGCGCGCGAGCTGGGGCGAGGCGCTGCGCCCGCACGTGCGCGACGACGCCGCGCTCGACCTCGTGATGCTCGTCAGCGACGGGATCTACGTCAACTCGGCCCTCATGAACGACCTGCCGGGCCCCGTGCCGCGCGGCGAGGCGCTCGCGGCGCTCATCCGGCTCGTCGAGACCGCCGCGCGCGACTGACGCGCGCGGCGGCCCGCGGAGGTCAGTCCTCCGTGATCTCGATCTGCGTGATCAGCGTCGCCTCGATGTCGCGGCCGATCTCGTCGAGCACCTCGTCGGGCACGCGCTGGTCGACCGTCACGATGCTGAGCGCGAGGCCGGCCTGCTCGCGGGCGACCTGCATGCCCTCGATGTTGATGCCGGCGGCGCCGAACTTCTCGCCGTAGATCGCGACGATGCCCGGGCGGTCGCGATAGATCAGCACCACGTGGTGCTTCTCGATCGGCACCTCGATCTCGTAGTTGTTGATCGCGACGATCTTCTGCACCATGCGGGTGCCGGCGAGCGTGCCCGCGACGCTGAGGAGCGTGCCGTCCGAGAGCGTGCCGCGCAGGATCGTGACGTTGCGGTACTCGGGGCTCTCCTCCTCGACGATCATGCGGGTCTCGATCCCGCGCTGCTCGGCGAACAGGGGTGCGTTGACGTACGAGACGGTCTCGCTGACGACGTTGGTCAGGATGCCCTTGAGCGCCGCCAGGCGGTAGACGCTCACGTCGTAGGCGGCGAGCTCGCCGCGCACCTCGATGTCGAGGCTCGTGAGGGCCGACTTGGCGAGGCCCGCGAACACCTGTCCGAGCTTCTCGACGAGCGCGATGCCGGGGCGCACGAAGGGGTCGATCACGCCGCCCGCGACGTTGACCGCGTCGGGCACGAGGTCGCCCTCGAGCGCGAGCTTGACCGACTTGGCGACCGAGACGCCGGCCTTCTCCTGCGCCTCGTCGGTCGAGGCGCCCAGGTGCGGCGTCGCGACGACGTTCGGCAGGCCGGTGAGGCGGGTGTCCGCGGGCGGCTCGCTCGAGAACACGTCGAGGCCGGCACCGGCGATCTCGCCGTCCTTCAGCGCCTGCTCGAGCGCGGCCTCGTCGATCAGGCCGCCGCGCGCGACGTTGATCACGTACGCGGTCGGCTTCATCTTCTTCAGCTGCGCCGTGGAGATCATGCCCGTCGTCTCGGGCGTCTTCGGCATGTGAATCGTGAGGAAGTCCGACTGCTCGAGCACCTCGTCGAGCGAGCCGAGCTCGACGCCCAGCTGCTGCGCGCGCTGCGGCGTGACGTAGGGGTCGTAGGCCATGACGCGCATCCCGAACGCCTGCATCCGCGCCGCGACGAGCGCGCCGATGCGGCCGAGGCCCACCACGCCGAGGGTCTTCTCGTACAGCTCGGTGCCTGTGTACTTGCTGCGCTTCCACTCGCCGCCCGCGAGCGCCGTCGCCGCCGGCGGGATGTGACGCGCGAGGCTCAGGATGTGGCCGCACGTCAGCTCGGCGGCCGAGATGATGTTGGAGGTCGGCGCGTTGACGACCATCACGCCCGCCGTCGTCGCGGCCTTGATGTCGACGTTGTCGAGGCCCACGCCCGCGCGGGCGATCACCTTGAGCTGCGGGGCGCGGCCGATCGCCTCCTCGTCCATCTTCGTGGCCGAGCGGATCAGCACCGCGTTCGCGTCGGCGAGCGCCTCGAACAGCGCCGGCCGGTCGGTGCCGTCCACCGTGCGGATGTCGAAGTCGGGACCGAGCGCCTCGATCGTTGCGGGAGAGAGTTCTTCGGCGATGAGGACGACGGGCTTCGGCACGGGGTCTGGATCCTTCGGTGCGTGCGCGTGGGGCCGCGCGAGTGGGGATGGGCGGTTCGGGTCGGTCCGTTCACACCACGCCGCGGCCGGCCTGCGGGCCCGCCGGGGGCGCGATCGTGCCCCACAACTCTATCGGAGCGGCGCGCGGGCCCAGGACGGCGCCGGGCCCGCCCGCGGTCAGCCGACCGGCAGGACGACCGTCGTGTACGCGATCACGTCGAGCCAGAACACCGCCACCAGCGCGAGCCCCGCGAGCAGCAGGAGCGCGAGCACGGTGAGGCCGCGGCGCCGGCCCAGGCCGAGGGCGAGGCCGAACAGCAGGATCGGCAGGACGATCGCCAGGATCCACACGGTCCAGCCCATCGGCGTGAGCGAGAGACCGGCGACCTCGGCGGCCTGGATCCAGCCGACCAGGTAGCTGACGGCGCTCCACACGGCATACGCGAACAGGAGCGCGAACGCCCCGGCGATCGCGGCGACGGCCCACGTGGGAGCCGTGCGGGCGGCGGTCGTGCGGCTCATCGTCCCATCGCTCCCATCATCACGAACGGCCACGGCACGAGCACCAGCACGCCGACCGCGAGCGCCGCGAACCGGCGCCACTGCGGGCCTCCTCGGGTGAGGACCACGGCCGCGACGAACCAGATGGCCGGGGCGAGCATGCCGAGCCACATGGCGCCCTGCAGCATCACGTCGGCCACCGCGCCGGTGTCGGCCTGCACGCGGTCGCGCAGCCGGAAGCCGCCGAGGGCCCAGCCGACCATGTAGAGCGCGAAGACGCCGCCCAGCACGCCGTATGCCACGAGCGCGGCGCTGCCGAGGGACGGCGCTTCGTCCGACGGGGTGGCCTTCGGCGCGGCGGTCGCCGGCCGGGCGGTCGCCCGCGGCGCATCCGGTGCAGGACGGGCGGCGCGGTCCGCACGCGCGTCGAGCGTGGGGTCGTCGTCGCCCTCCCAGGAGAGCGCATCGTCGTCGCCGGACGTCATGCCGCCAGACTATCGAGCGCCGTCGGCGGCCTCGTCATCGCGATGACGGGCGTCCGCGAACGCGGCCGCGAGCGCGCCGCGCACCGCGGTCACGGCCGGCACCTCTCGCGAAGAAGAGCGGAACGCCAGGAACACCTCGCGGTGCGCCGCGGAGGGCAGGGAGATCCGCCGCACGGGGGCGTCGTCCCCGTCGAACGCGAGCCCGGGCACGAACCCGACGGCGCGTCCCGAAGCGATGAGCCGCACGTGCGCCACGAGGTCGGCGGCCTCGAACCGCACGTCCGGCTCGAAGCCCGCGGCGCGGCACTGCTCCAGCACCCAGGCCCGCGCCTGCGTGCCCTCGGGCTCGACCACCCACGCGGACTCGCGCGCGTCCGCGAGCGAGCGGATGGCGCTGTCCTGCGCGACGACGAGGTCGATCGGGTCGCGCCCCAGCAGCGTGCGCTCCAGCCCCGGGCGGTGCGGGCGCGTGCGGCCGACGTACTGCTCGGCCACGACCACGTCGAGCGAGCCGGCCTCGAGTTCGAACAGCCCCTGCTCGGGCGGCAGCAGGACCATCTCGACGCGCACGTGCGGATGCTCGGCCTCGATCCGCGCGAGCGCGGGCGGCACGAGCGCCATCGCCGCGGTCTGCATCGCCGCGACCCTGACCGTGCTCGGCCCCGGTGCCGTGAGCTCGAGCGCACCCCGGGCCTCCTCCTCCAGGGCCAGCACCCGGGCGGCGTGCGCGGCCACGGTCTCCCCCGCCGGTGTGAGGCGGACGCGCCGGCCGTCGGCGCGCAGAAGCGGCGTCCCGATCTCGCTCTCGAGCTTCGCCAGCTGCTGCGAGACGGTCGACGCGCTGTAGTTCAGCGCCGAGGCGACGGCGGCGATCGTGCCGCGCAGCTGCAGCTCTCGCAGCAGCCGCAGGCGGTGGCTGCTCCAGGTCCCGATCATCGTTCGATGTTATCGAACGGAATCCGTCGCATCCATCCGCTTTTCCCGAACGGTCTGCGCGCCGCACACTGAAGGGATCCATACCCCCGAAAGGCAGTTCAGATGAGCTCCTCCTCCCTCGCCTCGCCGCCCGTCTACAGCGGCGGCGACATCGACGGCGCACTCGCCGAGCAGGCCGTCGCGCAGGTCCGCACCTGGCTCGCCGCCGCCCGCGACGAGAAGGTCGACGCGGCCGCCCGCAACCTGGCCGGCGTCCTGCGCGACCCGCACGGCCTCGAGTTCGCCGTCGGCTTCGTCGACGGCGTCGTCCGCCCCGAGGACCTCAAGGTCGCGGCGCGCAACCTGCAGCGCCTGACGCCCGTCATCCCGAAGTTCCTTCCCGCTCCGCTGCGGGGCCTGATCGCGCTCGGCGGGTTCGCGGCGCCCATCGCGCCCGGCATCGTGGTGCCGATCGCCCGCACCGTGCTGCGCCGGATGGTGCGCCACCTGATCGTGGACGCGCGCGACGAGCGCCTCGGGTCGGCGCTCAGGGCCATCCGCACCGAGGGCGTGCGGCTCAACGTGAACCTGCTCGGCGAGGCCATCCTGGGCGCGCGCGAGGCCGAGAAGCGCCTCGCCGGCACGCGTCGCCTGATCGAGCGCGACGACGTCGACTACGTGTCGATCAAGGTCTCCTCGACGGTCGCGCCGCACAGCCCGTGGGCCTTCGACGACGCCGTCGCCCATGCCGTCGACGCGCTCCTGCCGCTGTACGAGACGGCCCAGCGCAACGGCACGTTCATCAACCTCGACATGGAGGAGTACAAGGACCTCGACCTCACGATCGCGGTCTTCAAGACGATCCTCGAGCGCGAGCGGTTCCGCGGCGTCGAGGCCGGCATCGTGCTGCAGGCCTACCTGCCCGACGCCCTCGCCGCGATGATCGACCTGCAGGAGTGGGCCGCCGCGCGCGTGTCCGCCGGCGGTGCGCCGATCAAGGTGCGCGTCGTGAAGGGCGCCAACCTGCCCATGGAGCAGGTCGACGCCGAGACCCACGGATGGCCGCTCGCCACGTGGCAGAGCAAGGCCCACTCCGACGCGTCGTACAAGGCCGTGCTGGACTACGCGCTGACGCCCGAGCGCACGCGCAACGTGCGCCTCGGCATCGCGGGCCACAACCTGTTCGACGTGGCGCTCGCCAAGCTGCTCGCCGAGCAGCGGGGCATCGACCTGCGCGACGGGTCGATCGAGATCGAGATGCTGCTCGGCATGGCCACCGCCCAGGCGGCGGTCGTGCGCCGCGATGTGGGCTCGCTGCTGCTCTACACGCCGGTCGTGCACCCCGACGAGTTCGACGTCGCGATCGCGTACCTGATCCGCCGGCTCGAGGAGGGCGCGAGCTCCGACAACTTCATGTCGGCCGTGTTCGACCTCGACAGCGACCCCGCGCTGTTCGAGCGCGAGCGCAACCGCTTCCTGCTCTCGATCGCGATGATGCCCGACGAGGTGCCGGGACCGAACCGCGTGCAGGACCGCACGGCCCCGGTCGTCCCGGCCGAAGGCCCGGGCCAGGGCTTCGTCAACGCGCCGGACAGCGACCCCGCGATCGCGGCCAATCGCGCGTGGGCGGACGGCATCCGCTCGCGCATGGCCTCGTCGACGCTCGGTGTCGAGACGCTGAAGGAGCACACGCTCGGCACCGAGGACGAGCTCGAGGCGACCGTCGCGGGCGCGGCGTCTGCGGCCGAGGGCTGGAGCGCCCTGGGCGCCCGGGCCCGCGCCGAGATCCTCTACCGCGTGGGCGACGCGCTCGAGGCCCATCGCGCCGAGCTGCTCGAGGTCATGGGCTCGGAGGCCGGCAAGGTCATCGAGCAGGGCGACCCGGAGGTCTCGGAGGCGATCGACTTCGCGCGCTACTACGCCGAGCAGGCGCTCGCCCTCGACGAGGTCGACGGCGCCCGCTTCGAGCCGGTGCGCCTGACCGTCGTGACGCCGCCGTGGAACTTCCCGGTCGCGATCCCCGCCGGCTCGACGCTCGCCGCCCTGGCGGCCGGGTCGGCGGTCATTCTGAAGCCGGCGCCGCAGGCCGCCCGCTCGGGCGCCGTCCTGGCGGACATCCTGTGGGAGGCCGGCGTCCCGCGCGACGTGCTGCGCCTGGCGCAGGTCGAGGAAGGCTCGCTGGGCCGCCGCCTCGTGGCCCACCCGCGAGTCGACCGGGTCATCCTGACCGGCGCGTACGAGACGGCCGAGCTGTTCCGCTCGTTCCGCCCCGACCTGCCGCTGCTCGCCGAGACGAGCGGCAAGAACGCGATCATCGTGACGCCCAGCGCCGATCTGGACCTCGCCGCCAAGGACGTCGCATACTCGGCATTCGGACACGCCGGTCAGAAGTGCTCGGCCGCGTCGCTGGTCGTGCTGGTCGGCTCGGTCGCGAAGTCCGAGCGCTTCCGCCGTCAGCTGCTGGACGCCGTCGACGGCTACGACGTGGGCCTGCCGTGGCAGGCACCGTCGCGCATCGGCCCGCTCATCTCGCCCGCCGAGGGCAAGCTGCACCGCGCCCTGACCCGCCTCGAGCCGGGCCAGCGCTGGGTCGTCGAGCCCGAGCAGCTGGACGACGAGGGCCGGCTGTGGCGCCCGGGCATCCGCGAGGGCGTGAAGCCCGGCAGCGAGTTCCACATGACCGAGTACTTCGGCCCCGTGCTCGGGATCATGACCGCCGAGACGCTGGACGAGGCGATCGACATCGTGAACGCGGTCGACTACGGGCTCACGTCGGGCCTGCACTCGCTCGACGCCGAGGAGGTCGGGCGCTGGCTCGAGCGCATCCAGGCCGGCAACGTGTACGTCAACCGCGCCACGACCGGCGCCATCGTCGAGCGTCAGCCGTTCGGCGGGTGGAAGCGCTCGGCGATCGGCGCGGGCACCAAGGCCGGCGGCCCGAGCTACCTGTTCGGCCTCGGCACGTTCTCGGACGCGACGGTGCGCGCGGGCGGCGAGCTGGACGCCGACGGCCGCGGCGTGATCGCCGCGGTGGGCGGCGCCCTCGCCGAGGACGAGCGGGCCTGGCTGACCGACGCCCTGCGCACGGACGCCGCCGCGTGGCGCGAGGAGTTCGGCGCGGCGGTCGACGTGCAGGGCCTGCAGTTCGAGCAGAACGTGCTGCGTTACGCCCCTGTCCCGGTGACCGTGCGCGTCGAGGGCGGCCGCGCGGCCGAGCTCGTGCGCGTCGTCGCGGGCGGCATCCGCACGGGCGCCGCGATCACGGTGAGCACGTCTGAGCCGCTCCCCCGCGCGGTGTCGTCGTGGCTCGCGGCCGAGGGCGTCGACGTGTCGGTGGAGGCCGCCGCGTCCTGGGCGGCGCGCGCCGCCGAGCTCGCCGTCACCGGCGGACGCATCCGCCTGATCGGCGGCTCGACCGCCGCGGTGATCGAGGCCACGAACGGCGCGCCTGGCGTGGCGGTCTACGACGGCCCGGTCGTGTCGGCCGGTCGCGTGGAGCTGCTGCCGTTCCTGCACGAGCAGGCGGTCTCGATCTCGGCGCACCGCTTCGGCAACCCGCGCCGCTACGAGGTGCCGGTGCTCGGGGGCCGCTGATCCGACGCACCCCGAGGGGCCGGCCGCCGCATGGCGCCGGCCCCTCGGTCGTACGGGTCGACGTTCGTTCCGAAAACCGGACGGGTGTGAGTGCTGGGGCGCGAGTGATCACATCCGGCACGCAGGCCCCATCCATCCGGTCTCCGGAACGGACGCCGCCGCTCACAGGCCGGATGTGACGGACGTCACCCCCTGAGACGGATGAGGCCGCCCGCGGCTGGATCAGCCTGGGCCCACGGGCCAGAGGCTCCGCGCGTCGCGAATGCGACGTGCGGAGAAGGCCTCGGGGACGGGCGGCCTCGAAAAGTCCGGATGAGGACGGATCAGTCCTCGACCTTGCGCTTGCGCCAGCGGATGCCCGCGTTGATGAGGCCGTCCAGGTCGCCGTCGAAGACGGCCGCCGGGTTGCCGACCTCGAAGCCGGTGCGCAGGTCCTTGACGAGCTGCTGGCCGTAGAGGAAGTAGGAGCGCATCTGGTCGCCCCAGCTCGCCGTGATGGTGCCCGCGAGCTCCTTCTTCTTCGCGGCCTCCTCCTCCTTCTGCAGCAGCAGGAGTCGCGTCTGCAGGACGCGCATGGCGGCCGCGCGGTTCTGGATCTGCGACTTCTCGTTCTGCATCGACACGACGATGCCGGTCGGGAGGTGCGTCAGTCGCACGGCCGAGTCGGTGGTGTTGACCGACTGGCCGCCCGGCCCGGACGAGCGGAAGACGTCGACGCGCAGGTCGCTCTCGGGGATCTCGACCTCCTGCGCCTCCTCCATCACGGGGATGACCTCGACCGCGGCGAAGCTGGTCTGGCGCTTGTCGGCCGAGCCGAACGGGCTGATGCGCGCGAGGCGGTGCGTGCCCGCCTCGACCGACAGGATGCCGTAGGCGTACGGGGCGTCGACCTCGAACGTGGTCGACTTGATGCCCGCGCCCTCGGCATAGGAGGTGTCGAGAACCTTCACGGGGTACTTGTGGCGCTCGGCCCAGCGCAGGTACATGCGCATGAGCATCTCGGCGAAGTCGGTGGCGTCGTCGCCGCCCGCGCCGGAGCGGATGGTCACGACCGCGCCGCGGTCGTCGTACTCGCCGTCCAGCAGCGTCTGCACCTCGAGGTCGCCGATGACCTTCTCGAGATCCGTGATCTCCTTCTTCGCCTCGGCGACCGAGTCCTCGTCGCCCATCTCGTTCGCGAGCTCGACCAGCACCTCGAGGTCGTCGAGGCGGCGCCCGACGCCCTCGACGCGCGAGAGGGCGGACTGGGCGTGGCTGAGGGCGCTCGTCACCTTCTGGGCGTTGGCGGTGTCGTCCCACAGGCCGGGGGCCGCCGCCTCCTCCTCGAGCCGCGCGATCTGGGCGCGCAGCCCGTCGACGTCGACCACCTCTCGGATGTTCGCGAACGTGGTGCGCAGCGCCTGGATCTCGGCGGAAGGATCGTAATCAAGCATGACGCCCCAGCCTATCGCGGCGCGGCCGTGCGCCGCGCGGGACCGGGGCGCTGGCCGGCCCCGTGCGAGACGGGAGTAGCGTGGCAGGAGATGACCAGCGCACCCGATCCCCGGCGCGGCGCGGCCGCGGAGGCCATCCGCCGCTACGCCCCGATGATCTACGGGCCCACGGCGCTGTACTCGGTCGGCCAGGGCGCCATCCTGCCCCTGCTCCCGATCATCGCGAGGGAGCTGGGCGCCGACCTGGCGACCGCGGCGCTCGTGACCGCGATGCTCGTGGTCGGGCAGCTGGTCGGGAACCTTCCCGCGGGCTGGCTCGTGTCGCGCATCGGCGAGCGGCACACCATGACCCTGGCTGCGGCGGTGTCGCTGATCGGGATCGCCGGCATGCTGCTGTCTGGTCACCTCGGCGTGCTGATGCTGTCGGTGCTGCTGATCGGCGTCTGCGCCTCGGCGTTCGCGCTCGCGCGGCACACGTTCATGACCACGCGCGTGCCGCTCGCCTACCGCGCCCGCTCCCTGTCGCTGCTCGGCGGCTCGTTCCGCCTGGGCGCGTTCACCGGGCCGTTCGTGGCGGCCGGCCTGCTCGGCATCTTCGAGAACGAGGAGGCGAGCATCTGGTTCTTCGGCGCCTGCCTGGTCGTGGTGGGTCTGCTGGTGACGTTCGGGCCGGATCCGGAGCAGGCGGCGGATCGCGCGGCGCGCGCCGCCGAGACGCGGCCGACCGAGGAGGAGGACCCCGAGGCGCTGGAGGCCGAGGACACCGGCGAGGCCGTGACCGGCTCCATCCCGACGGCCGAGCGGATCGGCGTGTTCCGCACGATGGCGCGTCACCGGCGGGTCCTCTCGCGCCTGGGCCTCGCGGCCGCGTCGCTGTCGGCCGTGCGGGCCTCCCGTCCCGCCGTGCTGCCGCTGTGGGGCGTGTCGATCGGGCTGGACTCGTCGACCATCGCGCTGGTCGTCGGCATCTCGGGCGCGCTCGACTTCGCGCTGTTCTACGCCAGCGGCCAGGTGATGGACCGCTTCGGCCGGCTCTGGGCGGCCGTGCCCGCGCTGATCCTGATGGGCGGGGCCCTGTTCGCGCTGTCGTTCACGCACGAGCTCGACGCCGCGACGATGTGGTTCGGCGTCTTCGCGACGGTGATCGGCGTCGGCAACGGCCTGTCGAGCGGCATTCTGCTGACGCTCGGCTCCGACATCGCCCCGAAGACCGATCCGGCGCCGTTCCTCGGCGCGTGGCGCACGATCACCGACGCGGGCGGCGCGCTGAGCCCGCTGCTGGTGTCGGGCCTGACCGCCGTCGCCTCGATCTCGGTGGCCGCCGGCGGCATCGGCGCGATCGGCCTGCTGGGCGCCCTCGCGTTCATCCGCTGGGTGCCGCGCTTCGTGCCCACGCCCGGGCGCGACTGACGGTCCGCAGCCGCCCCTCCGCCGCCGGCGGTGCGACGGCGGAGGACACCGGCTCAGCGGACGTCGACGAAGACGGGGTTCGTGTAGAGCCAGGTGTCGGCCCAGGGGTCGCCCTCGTTGTCCGGGTGCGTGATCGGACCGGCGGGGGTCGATCGCCGCGCCGAGGTAGCCGGTCCCCTGTCGCCGGCCGTCGCTGCCGCGCAGCCGGATGTAGAACGGCTCGGCGGCGCGTCCGAGCGGAAGGCGGAGCTCGAAGGTGCCGCGGCGTCCGCTGGTGTCGATCCGCTCGACGACCTTGGTGTCCGGCGCGCGCCAGGAGTCGCGGTCGGCGACCGCGCCCGTCACCGCGCCGCGGATCACGTCGAGGTGCCCGAGCTGCGGCAGGACGCCCTTCGGGTTCGGCCGGCTGGCGGTGCGGACGGTGATGCGGAGCTCGATCCGCTCGCCCCGCGCGGCGGCGAGGCGCCCGCCCAGCGTGACCCCGGGTCCGCGGTCGCCCTCGGCGACGACGCGGACGTCGAGCGCGTCCACGAGGTGGCCGTGATCGACCCAGACGCGCCCGCGACGCAGGGCATCCATGACCTCGAGGTACCCGTGGCGCGCGACGCCGACGTGCGTCCGGCTGAACTCGCCCGGCCAGAAGTCGCTGCCGGGCTGCGGAACGCCGGTGTCGGTCGGGCTCGGCTTCCAGCCGAGGGAGTCGAAGCTCTCGCCGGCGGGCATGTCGCCGTCGCGCCACGTGTCCCAGATCGTGCGGTGGTTGTCGGAGCTGGAGGTGATCGAGAGGCGCCGGGTGCGCCCTCCATGCCGACGCAGATGCCGTCGGCGGCGTCGCGCCAGGCGCGGATCTCGTGCGGCGAGTCGATGCCGAGGCGGGAGGGGTGGTTGGCGAGGACCAGCACGTCGTCGACGAACGACGCGGCCCGCTGCTCGCCGAGCCACTGCAGCGCCGCGACGGCGCGCGCCTCGTTCTCGGGCAGGTCGGCGGCCCAGCCGTTGAGCTTTCCGTCCCAGCGACGCTGGAACTCGCGCAGCAGCTCGACCTCGTTGCGGCCCGGAGCCACCAGGACCGTGCCGTGCTCGGCGGCCGGGATGTACCACTCCAGGCCCTGGAAGATCAGCTGCCGCGGGTTGCGGGCGCGGGCCGCCATGATCTCGGCGTGCTCGGCGGCGGCGCCCTTGGCGGCGTTGCCGTGGTTGCTGTGCTCGGTGAACGCCATCCAGTCGAGGCCGTACTCGGCGCCCTTCCGGGCGAGCTGGTCGAAGTCGTACTTGGCGTCGTGGCTGTACCGCGAGTGCACGTGGTGATCTCCCACGAGCCAGGCGAGCTCGGGATCGCCGCGGCGGGCGCTCGCGGCGGCCGCGGGCGCGGCCAGAGGCAGGACGGTGCTCGCGAGCGCGAGGCCGGCGGCCATGCCGACTCCGCGGAGGAACGAGCGGCGGGATGCGCCCTGCGCGTCGAGGGACGCCTCGGGGATCGCCGGGTCGGCCCAGCGCGGGAGGTGGGTGGGCAGGATGGGGTCGGGCATGGGGGAACTCTCCGGGAGGGTGACGGGCGGAAGGCGCCGGCCGGGGGCGGCCTTGCGACCTTCGCCGATCGGCGTGGCCGCCCGCTGAACGGGCGGGGAACGCGGGGCTTCCTCCGGGCCACGATCACCCGCGACGGCGCCGCTGACCCGCCTCAGTCGAGCGCGTTGCGGCTGGTCGCGGTCGCCTCCAGCGGCACGCCGCCCGGAACGAACGGCGAGAACACCGGCGGATGCCACGCGCCGGCGACCGTGACGCGTGCCGAGGCGCCGTCCGCGGTCCACGCGCCGACCAGCACCGCGTCGCCCGGCGCGACGTCGATCACGGACTGCGCCTGGGTGCGCATCCGGTCGGCGTCCAGCTCGGCGCGCGGCACGCCGCCTTCGAGCGTGAGCGAGAACCCGTCCGCCGCGGCGAGCGCGGCCGCATCGGCGAGCGCGTCGAGCCGCTTCTGCGCGAGATACAGGGACGTGGCGTTCACGCACACCAGGATCAGCGCGATCGCGAGCACGGCGTACCCGAGCGTGAGGGGCAGGATGCTGCCGCTCTCGTCGCCGCGGACGTCGAAGCGCGCCGCCGTCATCCGGCCTCCCAGAAGCGCGACACCTTCTGCACCGCGGTGGCTTCGACCGGGACGACGGCCAGGCGGTCCAGGCCCAGCAGCGGCGGAACCAGCGGCAGCTTGACGGACGCGGTCACCGTGACGAGCACGGTGCCGCCCGGGGCCGGACACGGCCCGGCAGGGCGGCAGCTCACGTCGGCGTCGAAGCTCTGGATGCCGTACCCGCGCGTGACGGATGCGAGCACGGCATCCGGGTCGCCCGCCGCGGGACCGGACGCGATCACGCGGGCGGTGAATCGCGCGGCCGACTCCACTCCCAGCGTCTGGGACTGGATCTGACCCAGCGCGAGCACGAGGTAGGTCAGCGGCACGAGCATCAGCACGCCGACCGTCAGGAACTCCAGCGCCGCCGAGCCCGCATCGTCCGCGATCAGCCTGCGCAGCCGCCGTGCGGCGTCACGGCAGCGATTCGAGCGGCGCACTGGCCGTCACCTCCAGCCCGGCGGGGACTCCGAGGAGTCCGATCAGCGGCAGCGTCGTGCGCACCGTGATCGCGAGCGACGGCACACCCCCGGTCGTGGTCCGCGACACGGCGATGTCCTCGGCGTACTGCGCGCCGACGGCCCGCGAGATCACGAGCCTGGCGCGTTCGGCACCGTCGCCCGGCGCGGCATCGGCGAGCGCCGCATGGTGAGCGCCCTCCACCGCAGCGTCGTGGACGACGTTGCGCACGTAGACCGCGAGGCCCAGTTGCATCACCGCGAGCGTGAGCAGCGTCAGCAGCCCGCCGACCAGCACGAACTCGGCGGGGCCCGAGCCGCGCTCGGCCTCCCCCGCCGGCGCGAAGCCGAGGCTCCGCCCGTGCCAGATGGCGGGCAGCGCGATCACAGTCCGGAGACGCGCGAGATCGCCTGCTCGAACAGCCCCGACAGCGCGGGACCCGCAAGCGCCCAGATCACCACGACCAAGCCGGCCGTCATGAGGGTGATGAGAACCCAGCCGGGGACGTCGCCGCGCTCGTCGTCGCAGAGGTCTCCCCACGCCGTCCGGGCCCGCACGAGCGCCCGCTCCATCAGTCTCTCCATGTCCGTCTCCTTCATCTCGAACGGTGGCCCGGGTCATCCGATCCCGAGCCGCAGCATGAACACGCCGGGGAACACCGCGAACACGACGCTCAGCGGCAGCAGGCCGAACACCAGAGGCAGGAGCATGAGGATCTCCTTGCGCCCCGCGGTCTCGATCAGCGAGCGCTTGGCGTCCTCGCGGGCGTCCGACGCCTGCGCCTGCAGCGCCTGCGCGAGCGGCGCGCCGCGGTCGAGCGCGGCCACGATGTGCTCCACCGCGCGAGAGAGCGCCGGCACCTGGAGGCGGCGCGACATCGCGGCGAGCGCGTCGGGAAGGCTCGATCCCGTTCCGACGTCGAGCACCACGGCGCGCAGCTCGGCGGTGAGCTCCCCGGAGCCGACGGCTCCGACGCGGCGCAGGCTGTCCAGGATGCCCTCGCCCGCGGCGAGGCACAGCGCGAGGAACTCGAGCACGGTCGGAAGCTCGTCGGCGATGCGGGCGGTGCGCGCCCTCGCCTGGCTCGTGAGCAGCAGCTCGCACAGCAGCACGCCCGCCGCGCCGCCCACGAGCGGCAGCAGGAGGCTCGGACCGCTGAACGACCCGGCGAGCGCGAGCCCGACGACGGCCATGGCGCCGACGGCGAGCCCAGCGACTCCCCAGGCGAGCTGGCGGGCGCGGAACGCGGCCGGATCGACGGGACGCCCCGCCTGCGCCAGCCGGATCATGAGCGTGTCCGATGTGCCCAGGAGCCGCACGGCCCACCGTGCGACGCGATCCGCCACCGCCCGCCAGTCGAAGGCCGCCGTGCCGGGCGCGAGCAGGTTCCACGCCGTGGTTCCCGCCGGATCCGTCACGTCGCGGATGTACGGCGCGATCCGGCGAGAGAGCGAGGGCGCGCCGATGCGCGGGATCAGCACGAGCAGCAGGCAGATGCCCGCTCCCAGAGCGCCGCCGAGGAGCACCGCGAGCGCGGCATCCGTCGCCCACGTCACGCGAACCACCGCCTCGGCTCGGGGAGGCGGCCGATGCGGATCATCACGCGGTACGCGACGAAGGACACCACGGCCCCGCCGACGATCAGCACGACGCCGGCCGGGCTCGAGTACGCCTCGGCGCCCTCGGGACGCAGCGCGAGCAGCGCCAGGATCACCCACGGCGCGACGACGCCGAGCACGGCGGCGCCCTTGGTCCACGACTGACGGGACTCCACCTCGGCCCGCAGCGCGGCATCGGCCCGGACGGAGGCCGACAGCGCCCGGAGCACCGGCACCAGCTCGGTTCCTCCCACCTGCCGCGCCATCCGGACCGTCTCCACGATCCGGTCGGCCATCGGGTCGGCGAGCGCCGCCTTCAGGCGGTCCGCGCTGGAGTCGAAGTGCCCGGAGGCGGTCATGTCGCGCTCGAAGCGCCCGAACGCCGCCCGCAGCGTCGGCGGCGCGGAGACCGCCAGGCTCGAGATCGCATCGGGCAGCGACATCCCCGCCCGCACCGACGCGATGAGGAGATCGCACACGTCCGGCCACAGCGCCCGCCGGGCCCGGATGAGCCGCGAGCGCCGGGCCCGCAGCCACGCGATCGGCGCGGCGGCGCCCGCGGCGAGCGCGAGCAGGGCGAGCGCGGGGACGGCCGTGGCCAGCCAGGCCACCGCCGCGGACAGCAGGGCGCATCCGGCGCACGCCAGCACCACGACCTTCTCGGGCACATGCGAGAGGCCTGCGCCGGCGAGCAGCCGCCCGATCGCACCGGTCCTCGGCGTTCGCCCCTCCGCACGCTCCCGGACGGGCCAGAGCCACGGCGAGACCGTCAGCAGCAGCCCGCCTCCCAGCAGGACGCCCCACAGCACGGTCATCCCCGCACCTCCGCCGGAGCCCGCACCGCCCGCACCTCCGGGACCTCGCCCAGGATGCGGCCGGTCGGCTCGACGATCTCCGCCACCCTGCGCGAGCCGTCGGCGAGCCGCTCGCAGTGCACGACCAGGTCGACGCTCGTCGCCACGGCGTGGAGCACGAACCCGCGGTCGATGTTGCGGCCGGCGAGGAGCGGCAGCGCGGCGAGCCGCCCCAGAGCGTCCACCGCCGAGTTCGCGTGGATGGTCGCCGCGCCGGGCACGCCGGTGTTGAGCGCGAGCAGCAGATCGAGCGCCTCGGCGTCGCGTACCTCGCCGACCACCAGCCGGTCGGGCCGCATGCGGAGCGCCTCCTTCACGAGCCGCCGCAGCGTGATCTCGCCCGTGCCCTCGAGGCTCGGCTGACGCCCCTGCAGGGCCACGAGGTCGGGGGCGTCGACGCCGAGCTCGAACGTCTCCTCCACCGTGATGATGCGGTGCCCCTCCGGGCTCGCGCCGACGAGGGCGCCCAGCAGCGTCGTCTTGCCCGCGTGCGTCGCGCCCGAGACCAGCACGCTGCGGCCGTCGCGCATCGCCTCGCGGAGCAGCTGCGCCGCATCCGGTGTGAGCGATCCGAGCGCGACGAGGCGGTCGAGCGATCGGTGCCCCGCGAGGAACTTCCGGATGTTGACGGCCCAGTGCTTCCGGGCGATCCCGCCGATCACGACGTGCAGGCGGGATCCGTCCGGCAGCGACGCGTCGACGAACGGCTGGCTCAGGTCCACGCGCCGCCCGGTGGCGTGGAGCATGCGCTCCACCAGGTCCCGCACCGACGCATCGGTGAGCTGCACCGGCACCCGCTCGGACACCCCGCCGCGCGCGACGAACACCTTGTCCGGGGCGTTGATCCAGAGCTCCTCCACGCCCGGGTCGTCGAGGTACGGCTGCAGCGGCCCGTAGCCGGTGACGGCGGCCAGCACCTCTCGCACCCGCGCGGCCTCGTCGTCGATCGGCGCGGTGCCGCGCGCGAGCGCGACGTCGTTGTGCCGACGCACCTCGGCCTGCGCGATCCGCGCCACCAGCTCAGGGGAGCGCGCCGGATCCGCCTGCTCGGCCCGGAGCCGGTCGCGCACCCTCTCCACGAGGGCTGACGTGCTGGGGGTCACACGGCCATGATGGCCGCGTGACGCGGATCGGCCGGGAAGTTATCCACAGCCAACCCGAGGGCTGTCCCCCACCGGACCGGACGGGGCCGTCAGTAGACTGGACGGGCTCGCGGGAGTGGTGAAACTGGCAGACACGCAGGATTTAGGTTCCTGTGCCTCCGGGCGTGTGGGTTCAAGTCCCACCTTCCGCACGAACGTCGTTCACAGCACGCTCTTCGAGACAGGACAACGGTGCATCCTCTCGCTCTCATCCCCTGGCTGGATCCGCAGACGATCATCGATGCGGCGGGCCCCTGGGCCCTGCTGGTCGTGTGCCTCATCGTGTTCTCCGAGACGGGCCTGCTCGTCGGGTTCCTGCTCCCCGGCGACACGCTCCTGATCATCTCGGGGCTGTTGACCCACACGGTCGACGTGTTCGGCGTGAACATCTGGATCACGAGCGGCCTGATCGCTCTCGCCGCCTTCGCGGGCGGAGAGGTCGGCTACCTCATCGGCCACAAGGGCGGCCCGGCGGTGTTCGAGCGCAAGCAGTCGGGCCTGTTCAGCGTCAAGAACGTCGAGCGCACGAACGCGTTCTTCGAGCGGTTCGGCGGCATCACGATCATCCTCGCCCGCTTCGTCCCCATCGTGCGCACGTTCGCGCCGGTGGCCGCCGGCGTCGGGCACATGCCGTGGAAGCGGTACTCGCTCTACAACCTGATCGGCGCGGTGCTGTGGGGCTTCGGCCTCACGATGCTCGGCTACCTGATCGCGTTCATCCCGTTCGTGGGCGAGTTCGTGACCGAGTACATCGACCTGATCCTGATCGTCGCCGTGCTCGGCACCGTGATCGTCACGGCCTGGCACTACTTCGCCGAGCGCCGCAAGGCCCGTCTGGTCGAGTCGGCGCCGCCGGTCGAGGAGCTCGTGCTCGAGCCCGAGGTGTTCCAGCGCGGCGCCGACATCGACGGCGACGGCACGCCGGACATCAAGCTGTAGGCGGCCCGCCCGCTACGACGCCTTCTTCGCGCGCTTGCGCTTGGGCTTCTCCTCGGCGGGCTCGTCGGCCTCGTCCTTCGCCGCGGGCTTCTTCTCGTCGCCCTTTCCTCCGCGCGACGCCCGGGAGCGCTCGACGCTCGCGCGCAGAGCCTCCATCAGGTCGATGACCTCGCCGCCCTCCTCCTCGGCCTCGCCGAAGGTCGCGTCGGTGTCGATCGCGTCGCCCTTCTCGAGCTTGGCCTGGATGAGGGTGCGCAGCTCCTTCTGGTACTCGTCGACGTACTCGTCCGGATCGAAGTCGCTCGAGAAGCTCTCGACGAGGCTGGACGACAGCTCGAGCTCCTTGTCGGAGATCCGCACCGACTCCTCGAGCGACGGGAACGACACCTCGCGCACCTCGTCGGACCACAGCAGCGTCTGCAGCATGAGCACGTCGCCGCGCACCCGCAGCGCGGCGAGGCGCGTCTTCTGGCGCAGCGAGAACCGCACGATCGCGGTGCGGTCGGTCTGCTCGAGCGTGCGCCGCAGCAGCACGTACGCCTTGGGCGACGCGGAGTCGGGCTCGAGGTAGTACGACTTGTCGTACGTGATGGGGTCGACCTGCTCGCTCGGCACGAACTCCACCACGTCGATCTCGCGGCTCCGCTCGGCCGGCAGCGACTTGAGGTCCTCCTCGGTCAGCACCACGGTGCGGTCGCCGTCGTCGTACGCCCGGTCGATGTCGGCGTACGCCACCACCTGCCCGCACACCTCGCACTTGCGCTGATACCGGATGCGCCCGCCGTCGGCGTTGTGCACCTGGTGCAGGCTCACGTCGTGGTCCTCGGTCGCGGCGTACACCTTGACCGGCACGTTGACGAGCCCGAACGTGAGCGCGCCCTTCCAGATGGATCGCATGACACCAGTGAACACCCGTCACACGCGTCACGGCCAGGGGCTTGATATCCGCCCGGATCGCGCACCTACGCTGAGTCCATGGCAGGCGAGCAGACGGTCCGGATCGGCGGCCGCCGCCTGCGCGTCACCAACCTGGACAAGGTGCTGTACCCCGAGACCGGCACCACGAAGGGCGAGGTGATCGAGTACGTCACGCGCATCGCGCCCGTGCTCCTCCCCCACGTCGCAGGGCGTCCCGTCACGCGCAAGCGCTGGGTCGAGGGCGTCGGCACGGCAGAGGATCCGCTGCCGTCGTTCTTCGCGAAGGACCTCGAGCGCGGCGCGCCGGATTGGGTCCCGCGTCAGGCGATCGAGCACTCCACGGGCGCGAAGCACTACCCGCTGATCGACGAGGTCGCCACGCTCGTGTACCTCGCGCAGGTCGCGAGCCTGGAGCTGCACGTGCCGCAGTGGCGCTTCGCGGCCGACGGCTCGCCCGGCCTGCCCGACCGGCTCGTCCTCGATCTCGACCCCGGGCCCGGCGTCGGACTGCCCGAGTGCGCCGAGGTCGCGCGGCTCGCGCGGGCCATCCTGACCGGCATGGGCCTGGATCCGCTCCCCGTCACGAGCGGCAGCAAGGGCATCCACCTGTATGCGCGACTGCCCGGCACGCAGACCAGCGCCCAGGTGTCGGCGGTCGCCAAGGCGCTCGCGCAGGCGCTGGAGGCGGATCATCCGGATCTCGTCGTCAGCTCGATGAGCAAGGCGGTGCGCCCCGGACGCGTGCTGGTCGACTGGAGCCAGAACAACGGCAAGAAGACCACGATCGCCCCGTACTCGCTGCGCGGGCGCGCCCGCCCGTGGGTCGCCGCACCCCGCACCTGGGAGGAGCTCGACGACCCCGGCCTGCGGCACCTGCTCTTCGACGAGGTGCTCGAGCGCGTCGATCGGATGGGCGACCCGCTCGCGCCGCTGGACGCGCCGGATCCGCAGGGTGCGCTCGCCCCTTACGTCGCCAAGCGCGATGCGTCGCGCACGCCCGAGCCGATGCCGGACGACGTCGCGCCGACGACGGAGGGCCAACCGCGGTTCGTGATCCAGCGGCACGAGGCCCGCCGCCTCCACTTCGACCTGCGGCTCGAGCGCGACGGCGTGCTGGCGAGCTGGGCCGTGCCGAAGGGCGTGCCGGAGAGCACCCAGGGCAACCACCTGGCGGTGCAGACCGAGGACCATCCGCTCGCGTACGCGACCTTCGAGGGCGACATCCCGAAGGGCGAGTACGGCGCCGGGCACATGGACATCTGGGACACCGGGACGTACGAGCTCGAGAAGTGGCGCGACGACGAGGTGATCTTCACGCTCCACGGCCGCCGCGAGTCCGTGCGCCTGGCGCTGATCCGCACGAGCGGCCAGGGCGAGAAGTCCCAGTGGCTGCTGCACCGGATGAAGGACCAGCATCACCCCGTGCTGATTGAGCGAGCCGAAGGCGAGTCGAAGCCCTCCAAGCCTCCCGTGGCGCCACCCGCCACGACCTCGCCCCCGAAGCCGATGCTCGCCGTCAACGGCACGGCGGCGCTCGCGCACGACATGGGCGCGGGCGAGTGGGCCGAGATGAAGTGGGACGGCGTCCGCGCGCTGGGCGTGTGGGACGGCGGCCGTCTGCGCCTGTTCGCGCGCAGCGGCGCCGACATCACCGACCGCTACCCCGAGCTGACCGCACCGGGCGCCGCATCCCTCCACGCGGCGAGCGCCGTGGTCGACGGCGAGATCGTGGCCCTGGACCCGGGTGGCCGCCCGAGCTTCTCGCTGCTGCAGAACCGGATGCACCTCACGAAGGCGGCCGACATCCAGGCCGAGATGCGGCGGACGCCCGCGCGCCTCTACCTGTTCGACGTCCTCGCCGCCGACGGCGAGGACCTCACGCCGCGCCCGCTGCGCGAGCGCCGCGAGGTGCTCGAGCGCATCGCGGCCGGCGCCGGGGCGTCCGTGGACGTGCCTCCGGTCTTCGACGACCTCGACGACGCCCTGGCCATCGCGCGCGAGCACGACCTCGAGGGCGTCGTCGCGAAGGACCCGCGCTCGCCGTACCGTCCGGGGCGTTCGGAGCGCTGGGTCAAGCTGAAGCTGACCCGCACGCAGGAGGTCGTGATCGCCGGCATCCGCCCCGGCAGGGGCGGCCGCGCGGGCGGGATCGGCTCGCTGCTGCTGGGCGTGCCGGATGGCGACGGCCTGCGCTACGTCGGGAAGGTCGGCACGGGCTTCAGCGAGCGCGCCCTCCGCCAGCTCGGCGCCGCGCTCGAGCCGCTGCGCACCGACGAGAACCCGCTGCACGGCGTCCCCGCCCCCGACGCCCGGGACGCGCTGTGGGTGCGGCCGGAGCTGGTCGGCGAGGTCGAGTTCGGCGAGTGGACCCCCGGCGGCAGCATGCGCCACCCGCGCTGGCGCGGCCTGCGCGCCGACAAGGCCCCGTCGGACGTGGTCCTGGAGTCCTGAGACACCGTCCCCGCGGCGGCCCGACGGGCTCAGTGGTGGGCGCCGTCGCGGTCCTCGTGGCCGACGGCCTCGAGCTGGAAGGTCGAGTGCGCGACGTCGAAGTGGTCGGCGAGGCACCCCTGCAGCGAGGTCAGCAGCGCCGCGGATCCGCCGCGCTCGAGCACCTCCTGCTCGACGACGACATGAGCCGTGAACACGGGAGCGCCGCGCGTGAGCTGCCACACGTGGACGTCGTGCACGTCGCGGACTCCCGGTGCGCGCAGCAGGTGCGCACGGATCTCGGCCACCTTCGTCCCCTGGGGCGCCGACTCCGCCAGCACCGAGAACACCTCGCGCAGCAGACCGATCGCGCGCGGCACGATGAACGCCGCGATCAGCAGGGACGCGATCGCGTCGGCTCGCGTCCATCCGGTGAGGAGGACGACCAGGGCCGCCGCGATCACCGCGACCGAGCCCGCCATGTCCCCCAGCACCTCGAGGTACGCGCCGCGCACGTTGATGCTGCGCCGCTGCGCGCGGTGCAGCAGCCACGCGGCCGCCGCGTTGGCCGCGAGACCGACGAGGGCGACCGCGAGCATCCATCCGCCGGCCACGCCGGGCTCCTCGGGCGCGAGCAGCCGCTGCACCGCCTCCACGGCGATCCACACGCACAGGGCGATCAGCACGACGCCGTTGAGCAGGGCGCCGAGCACCTCGGCGCGCTGGTAGCCGTAGGTGCGCCGATCGTCCGCGGGGCGCGCGGCGACGACGCTCGCGAGCAGCGCGATCAGCAGCGCGCCCGCGTCGGCGAGCATGTGCGCGGCGTCCGCGAACAGCGCGAGCGACCCGCTGATCCACGCGCCGGCCACCTGCACGACGAAGACGCTCGCGGTGATCCCCAGCGACACGGCGAGCAGCCGCCGGTTGTCGCCGCCGCGGATGCCGTGGTCGTGGTCGTGCACGATTCCAGGCTACGGCGGCGGGTCCGCGTCACGGCGGCGCGGGCCCTACTCGGGAATGATGCCGATTCTCATGCTCGACGGCCTGCGCACGGCGGGCCTGTGGCGTCCTAGGATCGGGAGTCGTGTCGCTCTCGCTCTGGTTCACGCTGCTCGGCGCGGGCGTGATCATCTCGCTCACCCCCGGCGCGGGCGCGGTGAACACCATGGCCAACGCGATCGCGTCGGGATGGCGCCGGGCCATCTGGGGCATCCTCGGCCAGCAGGCGGCACTGGTCATCCACGTCGCGATCGTCGCCGCGGGCCTGGGGGCGATCGTCGCCGCGTCCCCGGTGGTGTTCGAGGTGATCCGCTACACGGGAGCGGCCTATCTCATCTACCTCGGCGTGCGGCAGATCCTCGCGCGGCCCACGGTGGTCGAGGAGGACGGCGTGGTCGCGGTGCCGATGCGCGAGGGCGCGTGGTCCATGTTCCGCCGCGGGCTGCTGGTGAACCTCACGAACCCGAAGGCGATCGTGTTCTTCGTGGCGTTCGTGCCCTCGTTCATCCGTCCCGAGCAGCCGCTGCTGCCGCAGTACGCGGTGCTCACCGCCACGGTCGTGGCTATCGACATCGTCGTGATGTGGGGCTTCTTCGCCACCGCGGCGCGCGGTCTCGCCCGTCTCACGGCGCGCCCCTCGGGGCAGCGCCTGCTGAACCGCATCTTCGGCGTGCTGTTCATCGGCGTGGGGGTGCTGCTCGCCGTCGTGCACTGACCGGGCACGGGCAACTCCGGCTCCCTTCACGCGCGCGACAGCGGATGTTCACCCGCATGCGGTCGGATGCGGTCCTGTGACACGTGTGAGGGCGGCGATCATCGGCGCGACGGCCGTCGGCGCCGGCGCCGTGTTCGGCACCGGGGCGCTGCTGCGCCGCCAGGCGGCGATCGCGCGCCGGCGGATCGGCAAGCCGCTCGGCGAGATCGCGCCCGACGCCGACCGGGTCTGGCGCCGGCGATTCGACGCGCCGCCGCTGGACCTGCTGATGCTCGGCGACTCGATCGCCGCGGGGCTCGGCGCCCACCGGCGCAAGGACACGCTCGGCGCGCGCGTCGCGAAGGGGCTCGCGTCCCGCCTGGAGCGCCCCGTGCGGCTGCGCACGGCGGCGGTCGTCGGATCGGAGTCGTCGGCGCTCGCGCGGCAGCTCGACGGGCTGGATCCGGACTACCGCGCCGACGTCGCCGTGATCGTCGTGGGCGGCAACGACGTGACGCACCGCGTGCCGCATCAGGTCGCGGTCGCGCACCTCAGCGACGCGATCCGCCGCCTGCGGGATCGCGGCACGGCGGTCGTCGTGGGGACGTGCCCCGACCTCGGCGCGCTGCGCCCCGTCCCGCAGCCGCTGCGGAGCCTGAGCTCGCGGATCTCGCGCCGGCTCGCGCGCGCACAGGCCGCGGCCGCCGCGGCGGCGGGCGCGCGCCCGGTGTCGCTGCGGCGCGCGGTCGGCGCCGAGTTCCTCGCGGACCCGCACGGCATGTTCAGCCTCGACCGGTTCCACCCGAGCGCGCTGGGCTACCGTCGCACGGCCGCCGCGCTCGTCCCGGCGATCCTCGCCCAGCTCGAGGCCGACGCCGCCGCAGTGGAACCGGAGACGACCGACCCCGGACACGAGTAGGTCCGACCCCGTGCGAGCGCAGCGAGCGTGGAGCGAAGCGACTCATCCAGCGCGAAGCGCTGCCGATGGGAGCGTCAGCGACCATCCTCGCTCGCCGAGGGCCCCCGAAGGGGCGCCCGAGAGCGTGCGAGACGCTTCTAGAGAGAACTCAGCAGCGGCTGCAGCGCAACGAAGGCGCGCGCGCGGTGGGAGGCTGCGTTCTTCTCCTCGGCCGTGAGCTCGGCCGCGGTGCGCCCGTCCTGGTCGTCCGGGAGGAAGACGGGGTCGTAGCCGAAGCCGCCCTGTCCGCGCGGGGCGTCCGCGAGGCGGCCCGGCCAGATCCCCTCGACCGTGTGCTCCTCGCCCGCCGGCGTGACGAGCGCGATGGTCGAGTTGTAGTGCGCGCCGCGGTGCGGATCCCGGATGTCGGCGAGCTGATCGAGCAGCAGGCGCAGGTTCGCCCCGTCGTCCTTGGCGTGCCCGGCCCAGTAGGCGGAGAACACGCCCGGCGATCCGCCCAGCACGTCGACGCAGATGCCGGAGTCGTCGGCGAGCGCGGGCAGGCCCGTATGGGCGGCCGCGGTGCGGGCCTTGATCAGCGCGTTCTCGGCGAACGTCGTGCCGTCCTCGACGGGCTCGGGGCCGTCGTACGCGACGACCTCCAGATCGGGGCGCACGCGCGCCACGATCGACTGGAACTCGGCGACCTTGTGCGCGTTGTGGGTGGCCAGGACGATCTGCGGCACGCTCAGGACTCCCGGCCCAGCGCGGCGAGCTGGTGGCTGCGCAGCTCGGCGCAGCCGTTCACGCCCAGTTCGAGCAGCAGGTCGAGCTCGGCCTTGTCGAACGGAGCGCCCTCGGCCGTGCCCTGCACCTCGACGAACAGGCCCCTGCCCGTCACCACCACGTTCATGTCGGTCTCGGCGCGCACGTCCTCGACGTAGGCCAGGTCCAGCATGGGCTCGCCGTCGATGATCCCGACCGAGACGGCCGCGACCGAGTCGCTCAGCACCTGCGCCTTCTGCGCGATGAACTTGCGCTCGCGGCCCCACTCGATCGCGTCGGCGAGCGCGACGTACGCGCCCGTGATCGCGGCCGTGCGCGTGCCGCCGTCGGCCTGCAGCACGTCGCAGTCGATCACGATCGTGTTCTCGCCGAGCGCCTTGGTGTCGACGACGGCACGCAGCGCGCGGCCGATCAGGCGCGAGATCTCGTGCGTGCGCCCGCCGATGCGGCCCTTGACGCTCTCGCGGTCGCTGCGGTCGTGCGTGGCGCGAGGAAGCATGGCGTACTCCGCCGTGACCCAGCCCTTGCCCTTGCCGGTCAGCCAGCGCGGCACGCCGTTGGTGAACGACGCGGTGCACAGCACCTTCGTGCCGCCGAAGCTGATGAGGGCCGAGCCCTCCGCGTGGCCGCTCCAGCCGCGCTCGATCGTGATGGGTCGCAGCTGGTCGGGGGTGCGACCGTCGGCACGCGTGGTCATGGGGCTCCTCGTTCGGTGTCGGATGTCGCGCGGATCAGAGCGCGGAGAGATCGATCGCGCCCGTGCGGACGAGGCGCACATCGCGCACCTCGCGCCCGAGCAGGCGGTTGGCGAGCGCGATGAAGTCCTGGGTCGCGGCTCCCGTCGCCTCGTATTCGTGGCGGGGCGTCGCGTCGGGGCCGGCGAGCAGGTCGCGGCTGACGAGCTGCCGGTACACGTCCTTCGCGGTCTCGGTGTCGCTCGAGACGAGCGAGACGTCCGCGCCCATGACGTAGCTGATCGCGCCCTTCAGGAAGGGGTAGTGCGTGCAGCCGAGCACGACCGTGTCGACCCCGGCCTCGCGCAGCGGCGCCAGGTACTCCTCGGCGGCCGCGAGCACCTCGGGCGAGTCGGTGTCGCCCGCCTCCACGAACTCCACGAACCGGGGGCACGCGGCGGTCGACACCTGGACGCCGGGATTGACCTCGAGCATGTCCTGGTACGCGCCCGACCCGATCGTGCCCACGGTGCCGATCACGCCGATCCGGCCGTTGCGCGTGGTGGACAGCGCGGTCCGCACGGCGGGCCCGATCACCTCCACGACCGGCACCGAGTAGCGCTCGCGCGCATCGCGCAGCATGGCGGCCGACGCGGTGTTGCACGCGATCACGAGCATCTTCACGCCCTGATCGACCAGCGTGTCCAGCACCTCGAGCGCGTACCGGCGCACGTCCGCGATGGGCTTCGGACCGTACGGCGAGTGCGCCGTGTCGCCGATGTAGAGCATGGACTCGCGCGGCAGCTGGTCGCCGATCGCCCGCGCCACCGTGAGCCCGCCGACGCCGGAGTCGAAGATGCCGATGGGCGCGTCGTTCATGATGTCCCAGCGTACCCGGGGCATCCGGACGGCCGGATCGGGCGCCGCTAAGGTTGCTGACATGAGCGCCTCCACGGCCCTGATGACCGACCGCTACGAGCTCACGATGCTCGACGCCGCCCTGCGCGACGGCACGGCACAGCGACGCTGCGTGTTCGAGCTGTTCGCCCGCCGCCTGTCGGGCGGCCGCCGCTTCGGCGTCGTGGGCGGCACCGGACGCCTGCTCGCGCTGCTGCGCGAGTTCCGCTTCGGCGACGACGAGCTGCGCTTCCTGCGCGACGAGCACGTGGTCAGCCCGGAGGCGGTCGCCTACCTCGAGGGCTACCGGTTCTCGGGTTCCATCACGGGCTATCGCGAGGGCGAGCTGTACTTCCCCGGCTCCCCGATCCTGACTGTCGAGGGCAGCTTCGCCGACGCCGTGATCCTCGAGACGATCGCACTCAGCGTGCTGAACCACGACTCGGCCGTCGCGACCGCCGCCTCCCGCATGAGCGTCGCCGCGGGCGACCGTCCCCTCGCCGAGATGGGATCCCGTCGCGCCGGCGAGGCGTCCGCGATCGCCGCCGCGCGCGCCGCGTACATCGCCGGCTTCGGCTCGACGAGCAATCTGGAGGCCGGGCGGCGCTGGGGCATCCCCACCATGGGCACGGCCGCGCACTCCTGGACGCTGCTGCACGACAGCGAGGAGGACGCCTTCCGCGCCCAGGTCGAGGCGCTCGGCACCGGGACGACGCTGCTCGTCGACACGTACGACATCGAGAAGGGCGTCGAGACCGCCATCCGCGTCGCGGGCACCGGGCTGGGCGGCGTGCGCCTCGACTCGGGCGACCTGCCCACCGTCGCGGCCACGGTGCGCGCGCAGCTCGACGCGCTCGGCGCGACCGGCACGCGGATCACCGTCACGAGCGACCTCGACGAGTACGCGATCGCCGCGCTGGCCGCCTCGCCCGTCGACGCGTACGGCGTGGGCACGTCGGTCGTGACGGGTTCCGGCCACCCGACCGCGGGCATGGTCTACAAGCTGGTCGCGCGACAGGCGACGGACGGCAGCTGGGTGTCGGTGGCCAAGACCGCCGAGGGCAAGGGCTCGCAGGGCGGCCGCAAGACCGCGTTCCGGGTGCTGGAGAACGGCGTGGCGACGCAGGAGCTGGTCGAGGTCGCCGACGGATTCGAGCGCCTGGCCGAGGCGTCGGAGCACCCGGATGCGCGTCCGCTGCAGGTCGACCTCGTGATCGACGGCGAGCCCGTCGCGGAGTTCGAGGGTCCCGCCGGCGTGGAGGCCGCGCGCGAGCACCACCTCCGGGTGCGCGAGGAGCTGCCGATCCGCGCGCTCGCGCTCAGCCGCTCGGATCCGGCGATCCCGACCGTCTACCTCGACGCGGGCGACGCCTGAGCGGTCACGAGTTCAGCGACTCGTAGATCTCCTTGCAGGTGGGGCACACCGGGAACTTCTCGGGGTCGCGGCCCGGGGTCCACTTCTTGCCGCACAGCGCGCGCACGGGCTTGCCCGTGAGCGCCGACTCGAGGATCTTCTCCTTCTTGACGTAGTGCGAGAAGCGCTCGTGGTCGCCCGGCTCGATGTTCTCCTCTTCGAGGAGCTTCTCGAGCTCGCGATCGAGGAGGGCCGTGCCGCCGTCGCCCGGCGTATCGAGGGGGGTGCTCATAGCGGCCCAGTGTAGTCGCGGGCGTGCCGGAGCGCTCCGGTCCGGGCGCCCCGACGGGCCGTCCGACGGGCACCTCAGGTCGTGCCCGCGAACTCCATGATCCGCGCCCCGCGGCGCTCGAAGAGCCACGAGCCGAGGCCGAGCCCGAGCACCAGCACCGCGAACCCGATGCCCAGCCCGGTCCACATGGCGGGCACGGCGTTCTCGACGTCCTGGGTGATCGTGAGCCAGCCGAGCCAGAGGGTGGGAGCGCTGAGGACGATCGCCCCCATCATCACGACGGCCTGCGCCGTGACGCCGCTCGAGTCGGAGCGCTGCGGCTGCTGGAACGGGCTGTCGCCGGGCCGGGACACCGCATACGGGCCGACCACCGACGAGATGCTCGACAGGCCGAGCCCGGTCAGGAACAGGCTCGCGGCGACGCCGGTGATCGCAGGCAGGACGGCCCACCGCCCGTAGGTCGCCGTCGCGATCGGGATGGCGATCGCGAGCACCGGCACGGCGATGAGCAGCACCGGGACGAGCCGGCCGACGCGGTCCGAGATGCCGCGCACCGCGCTCGCGATGTGCATCCAGACCGCGCTGGAGTCGTACGCGACGTCGTTGTGCGGCAGCCAGCCGAAGAAGAGCGCCATGATCGGGACAGGCACGAGGGCGACGATCTCGGGGGGCACGCCGGCGATCAGGAGCGGCACGCACGGCAGCAGGCCGGCGACCGGGATGATCACGACGTTCACCAGGTAGCGGCTGTCGCGCAGCCAGTACACGAGCCCGCGCGCCGCGATGACTCCGGCCGGGGTGCCGGGCACCAGCGCGAACCAGCCCAGTCCCCCGCGGCCGCGCGCCTCGACCGGGTTGTCGATCGTGGTCAGGATGCGCTCGACCGCGAACAGCCAGGCCGCCGCCGTGAGCGCGAGCGTCGCCACGGCGACGGCGGCCGCGAGCCACGCGCCGCGGCCGTCGTCGAGCGCGAGGGCTCCCGGCAGCGCCGAGGCCGCGCCGATCGGGGCGGCGCCGAGGATCTCGGCCGCGGTCGCGAGGGCGCTGGGCACCCGGCCGCGCCATTCCAGCGACGAGAGGAACACGATCACAGGCACCAGCACCACGACGATCCCGAGCACGAACAGGCCCGAGAGCTCGCGCGTGCGCCGCGGACGCAGCACGGCCGATCCGAAGGCCATGCTCAGCCGCGCCAGGAGGACGCAGGTCGCGACATGCAGGATCGCGGTGAGCGCGCTGACGAGACCGGGCACGCCCTGCGCGGTCCAGACGATCGCGGCGCAGACGTCGAACGCGAGCACAGCGAGGATCGGCACGCTCACGAAGCCGACGGCGGCGAGCACGCCGGCGAGCGGACGCGGCGCGAGGCCGAGCACCGCGAACCGGCGGGGGTCGAGCGGGTCGACCGCGCCGGCCACGATCGGCCCGACGGCGAACGACAGCGCGATGGCGGACCCGGCCAGCACGAGCAGCGCGAACGCGACCGGCGCCGGCGCGTCGACGAGCGACAGCGTGCCCTGGCAGACGAGGACGACGACCACCGCGAGGATCGCGAGTCCGATCAGGCGCCACACCGTGCGCGTCGCGGGCCCGCGCAGCGCGCCGGCCATCAGGGCGAGCCTCAGTCGGAGAACGTGTGCAGCCACTCCAGGCCCTCCATGCTGCTGACCTCGCCGGAGAGCTCGACGAAGCGCTGCTCGAGCGTGACCTCGCCCTTGACCTCGTCGACCGTGCCCTCGGCGAGCAGCTGGCCGGCGACGATCACCGCGACCCGCGTGCACACGCGCTCGATGAGGTCCATGCCGTGGCTCGACAGCAGGACGGTTCCGCCGTGCGACACGTACGTCGTGAGGATGTCGAGGATGCTCGCCGACGACACCGGGTCGACCGCCTCGAACGGCTCGTCCAGGACGAGCAGGCGCGGCGAGTGGATCATCGCACCCGCGAGCATCACCTTCTTGGTCATGCCCGCCGAGTAGTCCGACACGACGCGTCCGAGCGCGTCGGTGAGGTCGAACGCGCGCACCAGGTCGGCCGTGCGCTTGGCGACCACGTCGGGCTTGAGGCCCCGCAGCACGCCGAAGTAGTAGAGCAGCTGGCGCCCCGTGAGCCGATCGAAGGTGCGCAGGCGGTCCGGCAGCACGCCCATGAGCGCCTTGGCGGCACGGGGGTTCTTCGCCAGGTCGATGCCCGCGACCTCGATCTGGCCCCGGTCCGGGCGCAGCAGGCCCGCGATCATCGACAGGGTCGTGGTCTTGCCGGCGCCGTTCGGGCCGACGAGCCCGTAGAACGAGCCTGCGGGGACCGTCAGGTCGATGCCCGCGACGGCGGTCGTGCCGCCGTACGAGCGCGATACCCCACGCAGCTTCAGGGCCGCCGGCGGGGCGGGGCGCGGCGGGATCACGAGGTTCGGAGGCATGACCGGCTCGGGCAGCGGCGGCCTGCCGTCTCGGGGCTCCGCGGCGGCCAGGACCTCGGTCGCCTCGTCCGCGGCGGGCTCGGCGGCGGGCTCGGTGTCGGGCTCCGCGGGGAGGACGGCGGTGCGCTCGTCAGGGGTCTCATCCTGCACCGCGACCTCGGGCTCCGCAGGCTCCGCCGTCTCGGCGGCCTGGGGCTCGACCGCGGCCTCGTGCTCCGCAGGCTCCGCGACCTGGGGCTCGACCGCGACCTCGGGCTCGGCGGGCGCGGGTTCGACCGGGGCCTCGGGCTCGTCCGCCGGCTCGGATTCGGCGGCCTCAGACTCAACCGGCACAGGATCGACGGGCGCCGGCTCGAGGGCCGCCTCGGACTCGGCGGTCGGTACCGGCTCCACGACGTCGACCGGCGCCGACTCGGCTGTCACCGGCTCGGGAACCGCCGTGCGCCCGGCCGCGTTCCGCGCGGCGGAGGTCTTGGTGCCCGCGCGCGGCGCCCCCTGCGCGGGTCGCTTCGCCGCGGGCTTGCGCGGAGCGGCGGGCTTGCGCGGGGCCGCGGGCTTCCGCGGCGCCGGGCGCGCGGGGCCCGCGTCATCCTGCGACGCGCCGGCGTCGATCGCGTCGGCGGAGCTCGTCGCACGGGGCGCCGGACGCTTCGCGGCGGGCCGCTTGGCCGCCGGACGCTTGGCGGCGGGACGCTTCGCGCTCTCGGCCCCCTGGGCCACGGGGCTCCCCTGCGAGGCGGGGGTCCCGGGGTCTTCTTCCAGAGGCGAGGAGGTCACCGCTTCACCGTAGCAACCGCTTCCGACGTGAGCCTGGGTCCGTCGCGCCTTGTTCCGGATCCGTGACTCTCCCGCACAGAAATGCCGGTCAGGTGGCATCTCTGCCGGTTTCCAGGAGCACCCCGGTAACATGGGAGTGCACATCCTGTGTCCGTTCCGTGAACGGCGCGGGAACAAGGCTCAAGGGGGCAACATGTCTTTCCGGATCGTCATCCTCGCCGCGGGCATGGGCTCGCGTCTCGGCCGCGCGCTGCCCAAGCCGCTCACCGAGCTCAACGACGGCCGCTCGATCATGCAACAGCAGCGTGACAACATCCACGCCGCGTTCGGCCCCGACGCACGCATCACGACGGTGGTCGGCTACCGCGCCGAAACCATCGTCGACGCGTTCCCCGACTCGAAGTACGTCTACAACGAGCGCTACGACCAGACCAACACGTCCAAGAGCCTGCTGCGCGCCCTCCAGGCGACCGGCAAGAAGGGCGTGCTCTGGATGAACGGCGACGTCGTCTTCGACCCGCGCGTGCTCGGCCGCGCCATCTCGCTGATCGAGGCCGATCAGTCGTTCGTCACGGTCAACACCGCCAAGGTCAGCGACGAGGAGGTCAAGTACACCCTCGACGCGAACGGGCACATCGCCGAGCTGTCGAAGACCGTCGTGGGCGGCATCGGCGAGGCCGTGGGCATCAACTACATCTCGCGCGCCGACAAGCCCGCGTTCATGCGCCACCTCGCGCGCGTGGACGACCAGGACTACTTCGAGCGCGGTCTCGAGCTGGCCATCCAGCACGACGGCGTGAAGCTCGTGCCGATGGACATCTCCGACCTGTACGCGGTCGAGATCGACACGGCGTCGGACCTCGAGCACGCGAACGAGTACGTCTGACCGGGAGCCCTCAGGCTCTCGTCGCGCTGACGACCTAGGATCACGCGCGTGTCCGCCAAGGTCCACCGCATCCACTCGCTGCCGCCCGACGCGCCGTGGCAGGGCGGCCTCCCGCCCGCCGGCCACGAGGAGCATCCGTTCCTCGTGCGCGTGCTCGACCGGGTCATCCGCGTGCAGCGCCCCGTCGTGGTCGCGCACCTCCGTTCTATCCGGCTGCGCCATCCCGACGCGACTCCCGAGGAGCTCGTGCGGATCCTCGAGAACCGCTACCTCGCGGCCGTCACGACCGGCGGCGCGGCCGTCGGCGCCACCGCCGTGGTGCCCGGGTTCGGCACCGCGGTCACGCTCGGCCTCTCGGGCGCCGAGACGGTCGGCTTCCTGGATGCGACCGCGCTGTTCGCGCAGTCGCTCGCCGAGGTGCACGGCATCGCGATCGAGTCGCCGGACCGCGCCCGCGCGCTCGTCCTGACCCTCATGCTCGGCGACGAGGGCATCAACCTCGTGCGCCAGCTCGCCGCCCAGGCCGCGGGCAAGAGCACCCGATCGGGGTACTGGGGCGAGGTCGTCACCAAAACGCTCCCCCGCGCCGCCGTGGGTCCGCTGCTCGACCGGCTCAAGACGTCGTTCATCCACCACTTCGCCACGCGCGGCGGCGCATCGCTGCTCGGCAAGGCCCTGCCGTTCGGCGTCGGCGCGGCCATCGGCGGCGCGGGCAACCACATCCTCGGGCGCAAGGTCGTCAAGGCGTCCCGCAAGGCGTTCGGCATCGCGCCCGCGGTGCTTCCCGCCGAGCTCGAGCCCCAGCCGGGCGCCGAGCGCCTCGAGCACAGCGCGCTTCGCGGCGTCAAGCGCCTCGGCTCGGCCGTGGCGTCGGGCGCCGGCGCCGTGGGACGCAGGGCCGGCGAGATCGCGGGGCGTGCGGTGCCGCGGCGGTCGTCCACAGAGACCGGATCGATCGAGTCGTCCACAGAGACGGATCCGACGGGCTCCTGAGGGGGTCCGGGGTCGCCGCCCGCTCGTAGCGTCGCGGGCATGCTGCGAGCCCTCGATCCCACAGAGTCCCCCGCCCCCGATGCCCATCGCGTGCCCTGGCACGTCGACCGCGACGATCCCGCGCACCCGCTGATCGTCAACGAGAGCCCGGATGCCCTCACGTACGTGCGCATCCACGTCGCCGACGGCGACCACGCCCCGGATCGCGAGAGCTGGGGGCGGATGGGGCCCGGCGAGTCCCGCGAGCTGTGCCTGTGCGGATGCGACCTCGACGACACCACGGTCACGATCACCTGGTTCCGCGCGGACGGGGAACTGGAGTGGGCGTGGGCGTTCGTGCTGTGACGCCCCGGTGCGATGGGCTCAGCCGACTCTGGGAGACGCCTCGGCCCAGCCATAGCACGCCGTCAGCCCGAGCGCGGCTCGGGTCTGCAGGATGTGCCCATGCGCACCCCCGCCCTGCTCCTTCTCGCCATGATCGCCGGAGCGCTGCTCGTCGTGCTCATCGTCCTCGCCCTCGTCGACTCGGCCGCGGCGAGGCGCGCGACGCGCGTGACCCTCGCGGCGACCATCGGCGTCGTGCTGCTCCTGACGCTGATGAGCGGCTCCCCGGGATCGGGCGTGCCGCAGCTGATTCCGGGATTCACGATCCTGGATCAGCTCACGGATCCCTACGAGCCCCTCGGCCTCGTGCACGTCGCGGGCAACATCGCGGTCTTCCTGCCGATCGGGTGGCTCGTGGCGCTGCTCGCCGACCGCCATCCGGTGGCGACCGCGACCCTCGCGGGCGTCGGGCTGTCGATCGCGATCGAGGTGGCGCAGTACTTCATCGGCCGCGTCGTCGACATCGACGATGTGATCCTCAACGGCGTCGGCGCGACGCTCGGAGCGTGCGCCGCGGTGGCCGTCATGGCCGCGCGCACCACGCCGCACCGGGTGCCGGCGGCCGGCTGACGACCTCTCCACATCGCGACCTGATTCGAACGAATGTCCGAAGGTCGCAGTAGAATGGGGGCATGGTCAGGCAGTCGTTCGGCACCCGGTGGGATCTGGATCCCGCACGCCGTGACGCGGTGGCGACCCTCATCGAGGCGGTCGAGACCGCGGACCGGATGATCGCGGAGATCGAGGCGGTGAAGGCGGGGCTCCTGGCGGCGGCGCAGGGCATCGCGGTGGAGGTGATGGCGGAGCTCGACGCGCCGTCGACCTACCAGCTGCCGGTGCGGGCGATCGCGGCCGACATCGCCGCGGCGACGAACGTCGCGGACGGCACGATCCGGGCGCGGATGGATGACGCGGTCCGGCTGATCGAGAAGTTCCCCGCGACGTACGCGGCGCTGTGCGAGGGGCGGCTGTCACGCGCACACGCGTCGGTGATCGCGGCGGAGGGCGCGCGCCTGGAGGACGAGGAGACCCGGTCCCGGTACGAGCGGGTGGTGCTGAAGCAGGCGATGGAGACGACCGCGGGCCGGCTGCGGCCGATCGCGCAGGCCGTCGCCGAGCGGCTCGAGCCGACGACGTTCGCGGAGCGGCATGCGACGGCGCGCGAGGCGCGGCGCACCTGGGTGGATGACCTGGGCGACGGGATGAGCGCGTTCCACGCCGTGGTCGAGACCGTGGTGGCGCACGCGGCGCAGGATCGGCTCACGCAGATGGCGATGTCGGTGCGGGATTCGGCCCGCCGGGAGGGTCGCGCCGTGTTCGGCGCGATGATCGACGAGCTCGACCCGACCGATCCGCTGCCCACCGACGAGCGCACGATGGCGCAGGTCCGGGCGGACGTATTCGCCGACCTGGTCCTCACCGGCCACCCCACAGTGCTGTCGGCGAACGCCGACGGCGACACCGCAGCGGCGATCCGGGCGCGCGTGCAGATCACGATCCCCGCCGAGACCCTGGCGGGCCTGGGCGATGAGCCGGCGTTCCTCGCCGGGCACGGCCCGGTCGACCCGGACACCGCACGCCGCCTCGCGGGCGCGGCGCACACCTGGACGCGGCTGTTCGTCGACCCGGGAACCGGATGCCTGCGCACGGTCGACGCGTACACGCCCACGGCGGATCAGAAGCGGTTCCTCGCCGCGCGCGACGAGCACTGCCGGTTCCCCGGCTGCCGCCAGCCCGTCCACCGCTGCGACCTCGACCACACAATCGCGCACAGCGAGGGCGGCCAGACCGCGGTCTGCAACCTCGCGGCGCTCTGTCGGACCCACCACGTCCTCAAACACAACTCCCCCTGGGGCGTGGAGCACGGGCCGGACGGCACGATGACCTGGATCAGCCCCACCGGCCGCCGCATCACCGACACTCCCGCCCCGACGGTCCGGTTCGTCGCGGCGCTCGAGGCCGCCGACCTCGATCCCCCACCGTCCGATCCGGACGACCCGGCGCCGTTCTAGTCGGCGTCGCCGGTGCCGCGCCGCGGCTGGCGTCGGCGATAGAGATGGTGCTGCGAATACGGGTACGGCCGGCGCGTGTCCGGCAGGCTCTCAGGCCCGAGTCCCTTGATGAGCTCGCCCGGGTCGACCTCGAACGCGATCGCGAGCTGGATCAGCATCTGGGCCGTGGGATTGCCCGTGCCGTTCTCGATGCGCGAGTAGTGCGAGATGTCCATGTCGGCGGCTTCGGCCATCGCCTTCTTGGACTGCCCGGTCTTGTGCCGCAGCGCCGAGATCCGGCGCCCGATCTCCTCGGCGGCCGGGTTCGAAGTCATTCCCCAAGGCTTCAATGCCGACGCGTTCGTGAGGTATGCATTCGTGCATTAGCATTCATGCCATGCTCATTTGCGCCTCCACTTCGTCGCGCGCATGAGCAGCCTCGGAACATTCGTCTGGGGCATCGCGGATCAGCTCCGCGGCGTCTACAAGCCGCATCAGTACGGCGACGTCATCCTGCCGATGACGATCCTGCGGCGGCTCGACTGCCTGCTCGACGAGACCCGCGACGTCGTGCGCGAGATCGTCGAGAGCACCGACAGCGACGAGCTGCGCGAGGCGCTGATCCGCAAGCGCGCGGGGCTGAGCTTCTACAACGCCAGCCCCTGGACCTTCGCGCGCCTGCTCGGAGACCCCGAAGGGCTCGAGTCCAACCTGATCGACTTCATCGCGGGCTTCTCCAAGAACATCGACGTGTTCGACCGGTTCCGGTTCGAGAACGAGATCCACGCGATGGCCGAGAAGAACAGACTGCTGCTCGTCGTGCAGCAGTTCGCGGCGATCGACCTGCACCCCGACACGCTCGACAACGCGGCGATGGGCGACCTGTTCGAGGAACTCATCCGCAAGTTCGCGGAGGCCTCCAACGAGACCGCCGGTGAGCACTTCACGCCGCGCGATGCCATCCGCCTCATGGTCGACCTTCTGTTCGCGACCGACGGCGAGGCGCTCAGCGAGCCCGGCGTCGTGCGCACGGTCTACGACCCCACGGCGGGCACCGGCGGCATGCTCTCGGTCGCCGAGGAGCACCTGAAGACCCGCAACCCCGAGGCCCGCCTGGTGCTGTTCGGGCAGGAGATCAACGATCAGTCCTACGCGATCTGCAAGTCCGACATGATCGCCAAGGCGCAGGACGCCACCAACATCCAGCTGGGAGACACCCTCGCCGACGACCGCTTCGCAGGGCGCACGTTCGACTACGTGCTCTCGAACCCGCCGTACGGCGTCGACTGGAAGGCGTCGCAGGAGGCGATCAAGCGCCACGTCCAGGACGCCGGCGAGCGCAGCCGGTTCCCCGGCGGCCTGCCGCCGATCAGCGACGGGCAGATGCTGTTCCTGCAGCACGTGGCGACGAAGATGCGTCCCGAAGGCAAGGATGCGACGGGCGGCCGCGCCGCGATCGTCCTCAACGGCTCTCCCCTCTTCACCGGCGCCGCCGAGTCGGGGCCGTCGAACATCCGCCGCTGGCTGCTCGAGAGCGATCTCGTCGACGCGATCGTCGCACTGCCGACGAACATGTTCTACAACACGGGCATCGCGACCTATGTGTGGCTGCTCGACAACGCCAAGCCCGCCGACCGGATCGGCACCGTGCAGCTGATCGACGGGTCGGGCTTCTTCACGAAGATGCGCAAGAACCTCGGGCAGAAGAGCCGGGAGCTCTCGGCCTCCGATCGCGACCGGATCCTCGAGCTCTACGGCGCGCACGAGACCAATGCGCACTCGAAGGTGCTCCCGACGGCCGAGTTCGGCTACTGGACCATCACGGTCGAGCGCCCGCTGCGCGATGAGAACGGCGAGATCGTCACCGACCGCAAGGGCAACCCGAAGCCCGACAGCAAGCTGCGCGACACCGAGAACGTGCCCTTCACGTACGGCGGCAACGACCGCGGCGCCGAGGCCCGCGACGCGATGATCGACGCGTACTTCGAGGCCGAGGTCAAGCCTCACGTCCCGGATGCCTGGGTCGACAAGGCGAAGACGAAGGTCGGCTACGAGATCCCCTTCACGCGCCACTTCTACGTCTACGAGCCACCCCGCCCGCTCGAGGAGATCGACCGCGACCTCGAGCAGCTGGTGGCCGAGATCATGGACCTGCTCCGCGAGGTGGAGCGGTGACACGTCTAAAGGACGTCGCCGAGATCCTCGCCGGACAGTCGCCACCCTCCGATCAGGTCGACCCGCTCGACAGCGGACTCCCCTTCCTGCAGGGAAACGCCGAGTTCGGGCCGCGCCATCCGTCCGCGCGGTATGAGTGTGACATTGCACCGAAACGCGCCATCGCTGGCGATGTCTTGGTCTCAGTGCGTGCCCCCGTAGGCGCCGTCAACGTAGCAGACCGAGCATTCGGAATCGGCCGCGGTCTCTGCGCAGTCCGTGCGCACTCGATTGACCCGGGATACCTGTGGTGGTGGATCCAGAGCACCCGCTCTGAACTCGAGTCTCGCGCTACCGGTTCGACGTTCACTGCCATTACCAGCGCCACCCTCGGTTCGCTCGAGCTGCCCGACATCCCGGCACATCGGCAGGGGGCGATCGCCGACTACCTCGACCGCGAAACCGCGCAGATCGACACGCTCATCGCGAAGCAGACGCATTTGGTCAGTGCACTGCGCGATCGGCGTCGTGAGGGAATCCGGAGCCTGGTCACGCGGGGTCTCGATCCCTCAGCCGAGTTCCGGGCGAACCCCCTCCCCTGGGCCGACGCGATCCCCGCGCACTGGCATGCGCTCAACATCCGCCGTGTGGCCGCGATGAAGACCGGGCACACACCGAGCAGGTCGAACCCCGAGTACTGGGAGAACACGATCATCCCGTGGTTCACCCTGGCGGACGTCTGGCAGCTCCGCGATGAGTCTCAGACCTATCTCGGCGACACAGCGAACACGATCAGCGAACTCGGGCTCGCGAACTCCGCGGCCGAGCTGCTGCCGGCCGGCACGGTCGTCCTGTCTCGCACAGCTTCTGTCGGCTTCACAGGAGTGATGCCGCAGCCGATGGCCACGAGCCAGGACTTTTGGAACTGGGTCTGCGGCCCTCGCCTGTTGCCGGAGTACCTGATGTATGTCTTCCGCGCGATGCGGCCGCACCTGCTGTCGCTGATGATCGGGTCGACTCACAAGACGATCTATCAGCCGATCGCCGCGGCAATACGCATCCCGCTCCCGCCGGTTGACGAGCAGAAGACGATCGTCGCGGAAATCGAGCGGCAGACCGCGAAGATCGACGCTCTGATCGCCAAGGCGCAGCAGTTCATCGCGCTCGCGAAGGAGCGGCGGGCGGCGCTCATCACCGCCGCTGTGACTGGTCAGATCGACGTGACCACGGGCAAGACGCGGGCTGCATAGGAGCATCCATGGGCATCGAGCACGAGCGGGCTTTCGAGGACGAGATCTGCGCGCACCTCGAGGCGAACGGGTGGCGGTACGACGAGAAGAATGGCCCGCACTACGACCGCGACCGAGCGCTCATCCCAGACGACGTGTTCGCGTGGCTCGAGCAGACTCAGCCCGACGAGTGGGCGAAGGTCGTCAAGCCGTCGATGACCGAGGCCGAGCAGGCCAAGGCGAAGCAGCAGCTGCTCGATCGCCTCGTGAAGGCGCTCGACCTCCCTCTCGACGCGGGCGGCGGCACGCTCAACGTGCTCCGCAAGGGGTTCAAGAAGACCCCGGCCTCGTTCAAGATCTGCGAATTCAAGCCCGCCACCTCGCTCAACGCCGCGGCGAGCGCGCGCTACGAGGCCGTGCGCCTGCGGGTGATGCGTCAGGTGTACTACTCGTCGAAGAACACGCAGTCGATCGACCTGGTCCTGTTCGTCAACGGACTGCCGGTCGCGACGATCGAACTCAAGACCGACAACACCCAGTCGATCGAGGACGCCAAGCAGCAGTATCGCGCCCACCGCGATCCGAAGGGCGAGCCGCTGCTCGGGTTCGCCAACCGCTGCCTCGTCCACTTCGCCGTGTCGAACGACGAGGTCGCCATGACGACCCGCCTCGCCGGGCCGAAGACGCACTTCCTGCCGTTCAACCTCGGCGACGGCGGCGCGGCCGGAAACCCCGTGAATCCGCACGGCGCGGCGTCCTCGTACCTGTGGGAGCAGATCCTTCAGCGCGACGCGTGGCTGCACATCCTGGGGCGACTCCTGCACCTCGAGAAGCGCACGTCGACGGATCCGATCACCGGCGAGGTCACCACCTCGACGACGCTGCTGTTCCCGCGCCTGCACCAGTGGCAGCTGGTCACGACCCTGCTCGACACGGTGCGCGCCGAGGGCACCGGCAAGCGCTACCTGGTGCAGCACTCCGCCGGATCCGGCAAGACCAACTCGATCGCGTGGCTCGCGCACGGGCTGTCGAACCTGCACGACGCCGAGGACCGCAAGATCTTCGACACCGTCATCGTCGTCACCGACCGCACGGTGCTCGACGACCAGCTGCAGAAGGCCATCAAGCAGATCGAGGGCGTCGACGGCACGGTCGCCATGATCAACGCCGACGAGGTGCGCAAGTCCGGATCCGACGACGTCACGTCGAAGTCGAGCCTGCTCGCGAAGGAGCTGCTCGCGGGCCGCCTGATCGTGATCGTGACCATGCAGACGTTCCCGTTCGCGCTGCAGGCGATCCGCGAGAACAAGGGCCTGGCCGAGCGCCGCTTCGCGATCATCGCCGACGAGGCCCACTCGTCGCAGACCGGGCGCGTGTCGCAGAAGCTGCGCGAGGTGCTCACGGCCGAGGAGCAGAGCGACCTCGAGGACGGCGGCGAGATCGACACCGAGGCCATCCTCGCGGCCGAGATGGCTGCCCGCGCGGACTCCCCGAACCTGTCGTTCTTCGCGTTCACGGCGACGCCCAAGGCGAAGACGCTCGAGCTGTTCGGCCGCACGGACGGCGACGGGAAACCGCGGCCGTTCCACGTCTACACGATGCAGCAGGCGATCGAGGAGGGCTACATCCTCGACGTCCTCAAGAACTACACCACCTACAAGACCGCGTTCCAGATCGCCGAGAAGTCGCAACGGCACCTCAAGGCGGTCGAGCAGGTGGACGAGGCCGAGGCCACCAAGGGCCTGATGCGCTGGGTGTCGCTGCACCCGACGAACATCGCGCAGAAGGTGCAGATCATCGTCGAGCATTACCGCACCAACGTGCGGCATCTGCTCGACGGACACGCGAAGGCCATGGTCGTCACCGCATCGCGCGAGCACGCCGTGCGGTACAAGGAGGCCATCGACGCGTACATCGCCAAGAAGGGCTACGGCCTCGCCACACTCGTCGCATTCTCGGGAACCCTCACGGATGAGCAGGTGCCCGGCGTCGGATTCGCCGGCGTCGAACCTCCCTACAGCGAGGCGAACCTCAACAAGGGGCTGCGCGGGCGCACGCTGCCGAACGCGTTCGCGACCGACGACTTCCAGGTCCTGATCGTCGCCAACAAATACCAGACGGGCTTCGACCAGCCGCTGCTGTGCGCGATGTACGTCGACAAGCGGCTGTCCGGCGTCACCGCCGTGCAGACGCTGTCGCGCCTCAACCGCACCTACCCGTCGGCGGGCAAGGACGTCACCTACGTGCTCGACTTCGTGAACGACCCCGAGGAGATCCTCGACGCGTTCCGCCCGTACTACCGCGACGCACAGCTGACCGAGACGACCGATCCCGATGTCGTGCACGACCTGCAGTCCAAGCTCGACGCCGCCGGCATCTACACCGACGCCGAGGTCGAGGCGTTCACCTCTGCGTACCTGGCGGGCTCGCTCGGCACGGGCGCCAAGCACAGTGCACACACGGCGCCCCTGAAGTCGGCCGCCGACCGGTTCAACGGCCGGTACACCGCGGCGCTGTCGGGCGACGACCGCACTGAGATCGAGGAGCTCGATCTGTTCCGCAAGGACGTGGGCACCTTCATCCGGCTCTACGACTTCCTGTCGCAGATCATCGACTACGGCGACACCGACCTCGAGAAGCGCTCGCTCTATCTGCGCCTGCTGCTGCCCCGGCTCACCGGACGCGCGACCACCGAGACGATCGACTTCTCCGCCGTCGAGCTCACGCACATCAAACACGCGCGCTCGGGTGATCATCACCTCGTCCTCGGCGAGCGGGCCGAGCTGAGGCCGCTCGGTGCGGGAGGAAGCGGCGCCGCGCGGGACCCTCGCATGGTGCTGCTGACCGAGGTGCTGCAGCGCATCAACGAGATGTTCGAGGGCGAGGACTTCACCGTGCCCGAGGAGCAGTCCTGGGTCGAGGGGCTGGTGACGGTGATGGTCGCCGACCAGAAGCTGCGCACGCAGGCCATCGCGAACTCGCGCTCCCAGTTCGTCGAATCCCCCGATCTGGACGCCGCGCTCGTCGACGCGATGCTGGGCATGCAGTCGAGCCACAACCGGATGGTCGAGGTGTTCTTCTCACGCGCGGATCAGCGCCCCAAGCTGCTCAAGGCCATCGGCGAGCTCGTGCACGAGACCGTGCGGTCCGAGCTCGCGGATCCGGCGACCTGACGCGTCAGTACTCCAGCGCGCCGTTGCCGGCGTAGTAGCGGCGGCGGGTCTGGGTGTCGCGTGTGCTGTGCCCGTAGGGACGGCGGGTCTCGGGGAGGTCCTCCGGCTCCACGCCCTCGACGAGATGCGACAGCGGCACCTCGAGCGCCACCGCGATCTGCATGAGGCTCAGCAGCGTGGGATTGCCGTGTCCGCGCTCGATGCGCTGCAGATGCCGCACATCGAGGTCGGCGCAGTCGGCCAGCGTGGGGCGGCTCAGCTGTGCGCGGCGCCGGAGTTCGCCGATGCGCTCTCCCACCTTCGCGGCGACGGCGGAATGGGGATCGACGAGACGCGCCGCGGGGATCGGTTCGTCCATGCGCTTCATGGTGCGCGATATCCCAGATGACGGCGTGGGGAGATCTGCCCACTGACCGGGATTAGGCTCGACGGATGACCGTCCTCCTGGCGACCCTGCTGCTCGCGAACGCCGTCTTCAACGTGCTGGTCTGGCCCACGTTCCTGCGCCGCGTCGCACGCGATCCGCGCGCTCGCGACACCGCGGGCCGCCCGACGCGCTTCCTCAAGGTGCACGTCGTGCTGATCGGGATCGCGCTGCTGCTGGCGGCGGCCTCGGCGGTCGCGGGGATCGTCGCGCTCGTCCAGAGCTGACCGCGGGCCGCCCTTCTCCCACCCTCCGGCGCTCCCGACGGTGATGTCGGAGGTGCGAACTAGTGTTCGATGACGAAGATCGACTTCTTCGAACATCGGTTCTAGTCTTGAGGGATGGGGATGGCACGCTACGAGACCGCCTCCCGCTGGGAGGCGACGACTCCCGGGCCGACGAGCCCGGTCGGCGCCGCGGCACCGCAGACCGCGGCCGAGATCCAGCGCCTGCGCGCGCAGATCACCCGGATGCAGCGCCGCAGCGCGCAGGTCGATGCCATCCCGGTGCACCCCACGCTGGCCCCGCTCTTCCCCGAGGGAGGGCTGCGCCCCGGCGCGGTCTACTCCCTCGACACCGCCACGAGCCTGCTGCTCGCCCTGATGTCGGCGCCCTCGCGCGCCGGATCCTGGTGCGCCGCCATCGGCATGCCGGAGCTCGCCGCCGAGGCGGCCGAGGGATACGGCGTCGACCTCGAGCGGTTCGCCCTCGTCCCCGAGCCCGGCGACCGCTGGCTCGCCGTCACGTCGGCCGTCGCCGAGGTCTTCCCCGTGGTCGCGGTGCGTCCGCCGCGCGCCGCGCGCGACGGCGACACCGCCCGCATCGGGGCGAAGCTGCGCGACCGCGGCGGCGTGCTGCTCGTGCAGGGCCCCTGGCCGCAGGCGGAGGCCGTGCTGCGGGTGCACGACCCCGAATGGACCGGCCTCGGCCAGGGACACGGCCTCCTCGCCGCGCGCGAGGTCACGATCAGCGCGACGGGCCGCCGCTTCCCCGTGCCGCGCTCGGTGCGCGTGCAGCTGCCCGGCCCGCTCGGGGCGCCGGCGGCCGCGGCGGGCACCGCGCGGCGCCCGTCCTGGCGCACGGTCCACCGGATCGAGGCGGGCCACGGGAGCGACGCCGGGTCCGCCCGCCTCGAGGCGGTGGGGTGATGGGCTCCGCCGGTCCGGCTCCGACCCGCGCGCCCGCGCCGACCCGGGTCATCGTCCTGTGGCTGCCCGACTGGCCGGTCACGGCCCTGCTGCGCAGCGAGGCGCGGGCGGCCGCCCATGCGGGCGGCGACACGGCACCCCCGACCGAGGACGAGCCGATCGCGATCATGCACGCCAACCGGGTCGTCGCCTGCTCGGCCACCGCCCGCCGCCAGGGCGTGCGCCGCGGCCAGCGGCGCCGCGACGCGCAGGGCGCCTGTCCCCGGCTGCGGCTCGTGTCCGCGGACCCCGCCCGCGACGAGCGCGCGTTCCTGCCCATCCTGTCGCGCATCGAGGAGCTCACCCCGGGCGTGCAGCCCCTGCGGCCCGGGCTGTGCGCCGTGCGGGCCCGCGGGCCCGCCCGGTTCTACGGCGGCGAGGAGCAGGCGGCGAGCGCGCTGCTCGACGAGCTCGCCGCGAGCGGCATCCCGGATGCCCGCGCGGGCGTCGCCGACGGACTGTTCACGGCAGAGCAGGCGGCGCGCCTGATGAGCCCGGCCTCCATCCGGATCGTGCCGCGCGGGGCCTCCGCCGCTTTCCTCTCGCCGCTCACGATCGCGGCCCTCTCGCCCGCGGGCGGCGACGACGAGATCGTGGCGCTGCTCGCCCGCCTGGGCGTGCAGACCCTGGGCGACTTCGCCGCGCTCGACATCTCCCCCGTGCGCGACCGGCTCGGCGAGCACGGCGCGCGCCTGCACGCGCTGGCCGGCGGAGCCGACTCGCGTCCCGTCGTGCCGCGCGTGCCGCCGCCCGAGCTGGCGCGCGAGGTCGAGTTCGAGCCGCCGCTCGCGCTGGCCGACCAGGTCGCGTTCGCCGTGCGCACCACGGCCGACGCGGTCGTCACCGGGCTCGACGAGGCGAGCCTGGTGTGCACCGAGGTGCGGATCACGCTGCTCGACGACCGGGGCGGACGCAGCGAGCGCGTATGGCTGCATCCCACATGCTTCGACGCGCCGGCCCTGGTCGACAGGGTGCGCTGGCAGCTGCAGACGAGCCTCGGCGGCGAGAACGGGGCGCCGACCCTGGGCGGCGAGAACGGCGGCGTCACGCTCGTGCGCATCGAGCCCGAGGCGGTCGACGACGCCTCGCACCACCAGCCGGCGCTGCTCGGCCAGGGTCCCGACGAGCGCCTGCACCATGCGATGTCGCGCGTGCAGGCCCTGCTCGGCCACCGCGGCGTCGTCACGCCGATGCTGGCGGGCGGGCGCTGGCTCAGCGAGCGGGAGCAGCGCGTGCCATGGGGCGACGCCGAGCGCCCCGCGCATCCGCGCGACCTGCCGTGGCCGGGAAGCCTTCCTGCGCCGCTGCCCAGCGAGGTGTACCGCAGCCGGCGCCCGGTCGCGGTCGCCGCGGCCGACGGCGCCCCCGTCGCGGTCGACGAGCGGGGCGCGGTGTCGGCTCCTCCGGCGCTGCTCGACGGGCGCCGCATCGCGGCGTGGGCGGGGCCGTGGCCGGTGATCGAACGGCAGTGGGATGCCGACCGCGCCCGGCGGGCCCACCGCTTCCAGGTGGTCGACGCGGATCAGATCGCATGGCTCCTGGTGCTCGAGGACGGCCGCTGGTGGGCCGAGGGGCGGTACACATGAGCGCCGGGGGCCGCTGATGGGCTGGCAGAACCCGCCGATCTCGTGGTCGGAGCTGGAGCGGGCCCTGAGCGGCCGCCGCCCCGACGCGCGCCCGGTCGGCGCCGACGGCGGCGACAGCCCCGCGTGGAGCCGCAAGCGCGGCGCATACGAGGCGCCGCCCATCCGGCGCCCCGAGGACACCGTGCCGTACGCCGAGCTGCACGCGCACTCCTCCTTCTCGTTCCTCGACGGCGCGTCCTCGCCCGAGGAGATGGTCGAGGAGGCCGAGCGGCTCGGCCTGCACGCCCTCGCCCTCACCGACCACGACGGCTTCTACGGCCTGGTGCGCTTCGCCGAGGCGGCCGAGGAGACCGCGGTGAAGACCGTGTTCGGCGCCGAGCTGTCGCTGGGCCTGCCCACCCCGCAGAACGGCGTCCCCGACCACGCGGGCGACCACCTGCTCGTGCTGGCCCGCGGCGAGGAGGGCTACCACCGCCTCGCCGGCGCGATCACGCACGGCCAACTGCGCGGCGCCGAGAAGGGCCGCCCCTTCTACGTGCTCGACGAGCTGGCCCAGCAGGCCGACGGGCACTGGGTGATCCTGACCGGGTGCCGCAAGGGGCTCGTGCGCCGCGCCCTGGCCGAGGCCGCAGGGGCGGAGGCGGCGAGCGCGCCCGTGGCCGCCGCCGCGGCCCTCGACCGGCTCGTCGACCTGTTCGGGCCCGGCAGCGTGCAGGTCGAGCTGACCGATCACGGCGATCCGCTCGACACGCGCCGCAACGACGTCCTGGCGGCGCTGGCCGCCGAGCGCGGCCTGCCTGTGGTCGCCACCAACAACGCGCACTACGCGTCGCCCGAGAACGCGCGCCTGGCCACCGCGGTCGCCGCCGTGCGCGCCAACCGCAGCATGGCCGACCTCGACGGATGGCTCCCGTCGCACGCCGCCGCCCACCTGCGCTCGGGCGCCGAGATGGCCGCGCGCTTCGCGCGCTACCCGGGTGCCGTGTCCCGCACCGTGACGCTGGCCGACGAACTGGCCTTCCCGCTGCGGCGGATGCGCCCCGCGCTGCCGAAGCAGGAGGTGCCCGAGGGCCACACCCCCATGTCGTACCTGCGGCAGCTGGTGTGGGACGCCGTGCCCCGCCTCTACCCCGACCTGTCTTCCAAGGACCGCGACCGCATCGAGCGCGAGCTCGCGGTCATCGAGCAGAAGGACTTCCCGGGCTACTTCCTGATCGTGCACGACATCGTGGCCGAGGCGCGGCGCCGGGGCATCCTGTGCCAGGGGCGAGGATCCGCGGCCAACAGCGCGGTCTGCTACCTGCTCGGGATCACGGCGGTCGACGCGATCGCCTACGACCTGCCGTTCGAGCGCTTCCTGTCCACCCTGCGCGACGAGGAGCCCGACATCGACGTCGACTTCGACTCCGATCGCCGCGAGGAGATCATCCAGTGGGTCTACGAGCGCTACGGCCGAGAGCGCGCGGCCCAGGTGGCGAACGTCATCCAGTACCGCCCCAAGAACGCCGTGCGCGACATGGCCCGCGCCCTGGGCTTCTCGCCCGGCCAGCAGGACGCCTGGTCGAAGCAGGTCGAGGGCTGGGGCGCGGGGGTCGAGACCGGGCCCGATCACGACATCCCGGATCAGGTGATCGAGTACGCGACCGAGCTGCTGAAGGCGCCGCGCCACCTGGGCATCCACTCGGGCGGCATGGTGCTCACCGAGCGCCCCGTGGGCGAGGTCGTGCCGATCGAGCACGCCCGCATGCCCGGGCGCACCGTGATCCAGTGGGACAAGGACGACGCCGCTTGGATGGGCCTGGTCAAGTTCGACCTGCTGGGCCTGGGCATGCTCGCCGCGCTGCAGCACTGCTTCGACCTGATCCGCGAGTCCACGGGCGAGGAGTGGACGCTCGCGACGCTGCCGAAGGAGGAGGCCGCGGTCTACGACATGCTGTGCCGGGCCGACTCCATCGGGGTGTTCCAGGTCGAGTCGCGCGCGCAGATGGGGCTGCTGCCGCGCCTGCAGCCGCGCCGCTTCTACGACCTGGTGATCCAGATCGCGCTCATCCGCCCCGGCCCCATCCAGGGCGGCGCCGTGCATCCGTTCGTGCGCCGCAAGATGGGCGTCGAGAAGGTGACGTACGACCATCCGAAGCTCGAGCCGGTGCTGAAGCGCACGCTGGGCATCCCGGTGTTCCAGGAGCAGCTCATGCAGATGGCGATGGCCGTCGGCGAGTGCTCGGGCGAGGACGCGGACCTGCTGCGGCGGGCGATGGGATCCAAGCGCGGCAAGGAGAAGATCGAGAAGCTGCGCGACAAGCTGTACGCCGGGATGGCGTCGAACGGGATCACCGGGGAGTTGGCCGACGGCATCTACGCGCGCATCCAGGCGTTCGCGAACTTCGGTTTCGCCGAGTCGCACTCGCTGTCGTTCGCCCTGCTGGTCTACGCGTCGTCGTGGATCAAGCTGCACTACCCGGCCGCGTTCCTCGCCGGTCTGCTGCGCGCGCAGCCCATGGGCTTCTACTCCCCCGCGTCGCTCACGGCCGACGCGAGGCGTCACGGCGTCGAGGTGCGCCGCCCCGACCTGAACCGCTCGGGGGCGACCGAGGTCCTCGAGCCGCTGCGCGAGGGATCCGGCGGGACGACTGGTCTCGACTCGTGCCTGGCCCGCGTGCATCCCGCGCCGGGCGCCTTCGACCGGGACGCGCCGGACGAGTCCGCCGCGCATCGCCGGGACGGCGCGTTCGCGGTGCGGCTCGGGCTCGCGGGCGTGACCGGCATCGGGCTCGACACCGCGAAGCGGATCGTCGCGGAGCGAGAGCGCGGCGGCCCGTACCGCGAGCTGCCCGAGCTGGTGCGCCGCACCGGCATCATGCAGACCCACCTCGAGGCCCTCGCCACCGCCGGCGCGTTCGAGTGCCTGGGCCTGTCGCGCCGCGAGGCGATCTGGCTCGCGGGCTCCGCCGCGCAGGATCGCCCCGAGTACCTGCCGCACACCGTGACGGCCGTTCAGCCGCCGCTGTTCGCCGATCCGACCAGCTACGAGCAGCTCGCGGCCGACCTGTGGGCGACCGGCGTCTCGACGACGGATCATCCGCTCGCCCACTACCGCGAGGCGCTGGACGCGCGCGGCGTGGTGCCGTCCGCCCGCCTGCGCACGCACGAGACGGGCCGCCGCATCGAGGTCGCTGGCCTGGTCACCCACCGCCAGCGCCCGGCCACCGCGTCGGGCGTGACGTTCCTCAACCTCGAGGACGAGCACGGCCTGGTCAACGTGATCTGCTCGGTCGGAGTCTGGAACCGCTATCGCCGCATCGTGCGCGACAGTCCGGCGCTCATCGCGCGCGGCATCCTGGAGCGCTCACCCGAGGGCGTCACGAACCTGCTCGCCGACGCGTTCGAGGATCTGCGCGTCGGCGTCCGCCACGCCTCCCGGGACTTCCACTGAGCCGCCCGCGTCGCCGTCGTCTGGAACACTGAACCCGTGACCTCGCGCCTGATGCTGCTCGACACCGCCTCGCTCTACTTCCGCGCCTTCTACGGCGTGCCCGACACCGTGCGCTCGCCCGACGGAACGCCGGTCAACGCCGTGCGCGGGCTGCTCGACATGATCGCGAAGCTCGTCACGACCTACCGCCCCACCCACCTCGTCGCATGCTGGGACGACGACTGGCGCCCGCAGTGGCGGGTCGACCTGATCCCGTCGTACAAGGCTCACCGCGTGGTCGAGGTGGTGGCGTCCGGTCCGGATGTCGAGGAGGTGCCGGATCCGCTCGAGGTGCAGGTCCCGGTGATCCGCGAGGCGCTCGCGACGCTCGGCATCACGGTCGTCGGCGCCGCGCAGCACGAGGCCGACGACGTGATCGGCACGCTCGCCACGCGGTCGGCGGTGCCGGTCGACATCGTGACCGGCGACCGCGACCTGTTCCAGCTGGTCGACGACGCCCGCGACGTGCGCGTGATCTACACGGCGCGCGGCATGAGCAACCTCGAGATCGTGACCGACGCGGTCGTGGTCGCCAAGTACGGGGTGCACGCCGCCCAGTACGCGGACTACGCGACCATGCGCGGCGACGCGTCGGACGGCCTGCCCGGCGTCAAGGGCGTCGGCGAGAAGACCGCCGCGACCCTCCTGGCCGCCCACGGCGACCTCGCGGGCATCCGCGCCGCGGCCGCCGCGGGCGAGGGGATGTCGGCCGGAATGCGCGCCAAGTTCGCCGCCGCGGCCGACTACCTCGACGTCGCGCCTCGCGTGGTGGCGGTCGCGACCGACCTCGACCTCGGCGACGTGCCGGCGATCCTCCCCGTGCCGGATGAGGCCGCGGCACAGCGGGCGCGCGAGTTCGCGGGCCGCTGGAACCTCGGCTCCTCGATGGACCGGGTGCTCACGGCCCTGGCCTGACCAGTGCGGGGCCGGTGAGCCTCAGGAGCGCCGCACGCGGGCGACCGCGGTCAGGATGCAGACCGAGAAGCCGCTCACGAGCGCCAGCGTGAGAAGAAGCGGCAGCGTCCAGCCGCTCGTCAGGTCGTGCACACCGCCGAGGAGGGGTCCGCCCGCCGCGCCTGCCACGTACGCGAGCCCCTGCACGAGCGCCGACATCGCCGCCGCCTCGCGGCTGCTGCGGGCGATGCCGACGAGCACCGTGAACACAACCACGAAGCCGCCCGCGTGCGCGACCCCGCCGAGGGACACCCAGAGCGGGTAGAGCTCAGGGACGACCAGCAGCCCTCCCACCATGGCGACCCAGCACGCCGCGACGAGGGCGGCCGGCACCGCGAGCGGCAGGTAGCGCGCGAGCGTCGGCACGACGAACGCCCCCGCGATCGCGACGCCCTGGAACAGGGACGCGAGCGCCCCCGCGACGGCGGCTCCCGTGCCCGTCATGTCGGAGAGCATCGCCGGCAGCCAGGTCGACAGGCCGTAGTAGGCGGAGGACTGGCAGCCGAGAGCTGCGACCAGCAGCCAGACGACCGGGTTCCGCAGGACGTCGCCGCGCCCGGGCACCGGGACCGGTCCGGTCATCGACACCGCGTCCGCCGGCGTCCCTCCTCCTCCGGAGCGCTCGTCCCACGGCACGCCCGGCATCCGGTCGCGCCACAGGTGCAGGCCCCACAGCACGAGCCCCAGGGCGGTCAGCACGATCCACAGCAGCAGCGCGAGCGGCCATCCGGTGAGCTCCGCGATCGACGCGGTGGTGAGCGTCGTCAGCAGCGACCCCGCGTTCAGCGCGGCCGTGTAGGCGGCGGTCACCGTCGCGACTCGCTCGGGCGGCACCTCGCGGCGGATGATCACCGGGATCACGATGTTGCCCACCGTGATCCCCGCACCGATCACGACCATGCCGACGAGCATCCATCCGAATCCGGGGAGGGTCCGGATGAGCGTGCCCACCGCGACCGCGGCCAGGCAGGCGAGCAGCGCCAGGTCGGCTCCCGCGCGCCGGATCACGACCGCGGCGACGGGCGTCAGCGCGGCGAACATCAGCACCGGGAACGTGGTCAGCAGAGACGCCGTCGCGGCATCGAGCGCGTAGTCGTGCTCGATGTCCCGTAGCACGGGCGTGACCGACAGGATGGGCCCGCGCAGGCTGAACGCGGCGACGAGCACCCCCGCGATCACGAGCCACGGGAACGCCCGCCGCGCGGCCTGCGCCCCGCCCGCCCGGCTCACGCGCCCCAGGCCCAGGCCCGCAGCCTGCCGAGCGGCCAGGTCGTGATGATGCGCTCCGCCGGCACGCCGAGCCGCTCGGCGCGCTCCGCGCCGTGGTCGAGCAGCGACAGCTGCCCCGGGGCGTGCGCGTCGGAGTCGATCGAGAACAGGCAGCCGATCTCGAGCGCGAGGGAGATCAGGTCGTCCGGCGGGTCCTCCCGCTCGGGCCGCGAGTTGATCTCGACGGCCACGCCGTGCTCGGCGCACGCCTCGAACACCGCTCGCGGATCGAACGTGGACGGCGGGCGCGTTCCGCGCGATCCGGTCACGAGCCGGCCGGTGACGTGGCCGAGGACCGTGACGCGCGGGTTGGACACGGCCGCGACCAGCCGTCGGGTCATGGCCGCGGACTCCATGCGCAGCTCGGAATGCGCCGACGCGACGACGACGTCCAGCTCGTCGAGCAGCTCGGGCTCCTGGTCCAGCGCGCCGTCGCTCAGGATGTCCACCTCGATGCCGCTCAGCAGCGTGAAGTCGTCGTACTGGAACCCGGCGACCACCTCGAGCTGGCGTCGCAGCCGCTCGGGCGACAGTCCGCGCGCGACCTTGAGCCGCGGCGAGTGGTCGGTGAGCGCGAGGTACTCATGCCCCAGCCCGCGCGCGGCGGCGACCATGTCCTCGATCGGCGTCGTGCCGTCCGACCAGTCGCTGTGCGAGTGCAGGTCGCCGCGGAGCAGACCCCGCAGCTCGGACGGCTTCACGTCCCCCAGCCGCTCGCGCAGGTCGGTCAGGTAGTCCGGCACACGTCCGACGAGCGCCTGCTCGATCACCGCGAAGGTCGACGCGCCGATGCCCTTGGTCCGGCGCAGCCGCTCGGGGTCCCGGCGCGCCGCCTCGTCCAGGCCGGCGACCGCCGCGGCGGCCGTACGGAACGCCTTCGCCTTGAACTTCGACGCGCGCTCGCGCTCCAGGAGGTACGCGATCTCGTTCAGCGCCTCGATCGGATCCATCCGTCGCCTCCCCCGGCCTGCGGCGGGCTCACGCCGGCGCCGACCCGCCCAGCTCCTGCGAGGCCGAGATCCACTGCTCCAGCTTCGCCGTGGCGCGACCGTCGTCGATCGCCGCGGCCGCCTCCTCGAGCGCCTCGACGAGACGCTCGACCATGCCCCGCTGCATCTGGGCGGGGTCCTGGGAGAGCCGGAACGCCACGATGCCCGCCGCCGCGTTGAGCAGCACGATGTCGCGCACCGCGCCCTTCTCGCCCGCCAGCGTGCGCCGCAGCACCTCGGCGTTGTGCTCGGGGGTGCCGCCGAGGAGGTCGTCGATGGTCGCGGTCGCCAGGCCCACGTCGCGCGGGTGGATGTCGAACTCGTGCACGTCGCCGCGCGAGACCTCCCAGATGCGGGAGTACCCCGTGGTCGTCAGCTCGTCGAGGCCGTCCTCGCCCCGGAAGACGAGCGCGGTGGCGCCGCGCGTGCGGAACACGCCGGTGATCAGCGGGACCACGTCGAGGTTGGCCACGCCGACGGCGTTCGCCTCCGCGCGGGCGGGGTTCACGAGCGGGCCGAGGAAGTTGAACACGGTCGGCACGCCGAGCTCCGCGCGCACCTGACCCGCGTGGCGGAAGCCCGGGTGGAACGCCGCCGCCCACGCGAACGTGATGCCGGCGCGGTCGAGGACCCCGGCCACGGCCTCCGGGGGCAGGCGCAGGTCGATGCCGAGCGCGCTGAGCACATCCGAGGAGCCCGACTTCGAGCTCGCAGCCTTGTTCCCGTGCTTGACCACGGGCACGCCCGTCGCAGCGATCACGATCGAGGCCGTCGACGAGATGTTGACGGTGCCGAAGCGGTCGCCGCCCGTGCCGACGATGTCGAGCACGTTGGGGTCGACATCCAGCGGGACGGCGGCCTCGAGGATCGCGTCGCGGAAGCCGATGATCTCCTCGACCGTCTCGCCCTTCGCCCGCAGCGCGAGCAGGAATCCGGCGAGCTGGGCGGGGGTCGCCGCGCCCTGCATCACCTGCCGCATGGCCCAAGTGGCCTCCGACACGCTGAGGTCGGTGCGCGAGAGCACGGTGGTCAGGACGTCGGGCCAGGTGGGTTCCGCCATGCTCCGATCCTAGCCAGGGCGTATAGACAGGGATCCCGCGCCGGACTCCCAGACGGCATTCGGGTCCCACATACTTCGACGCGATGTCGAAGTTGCCCAAACCAGGCCGGAGGATCGGCAATAATGGTTCCGTGACGACCTCAGCGACGTATGCCCCGGCACCGAGAACCGTGAAGCGACCCGATCCCGTCGCCGTCGGCACGATTGTCTGGCTCGGCAGCGAAGTCATGTTCTTCGCCGGCCTCTTTGCGATCTACTTCACCCTCCGCAGCACCTCGCCGGAGCTGTGGGCTGAGCGCACCGAGCTTCTCAACGTGCCGTTCGCGCTCGTGAACACGATCATCCTGGTGCTCTCCAGTGTGACCTGCCAGCTCGGCGTGTTCTCGGCCGAGGGCCTGACGTTCAAGAACCCGCTCCTGCAGCGGCTCGTGGGCTGGGGCGTCGTCCCGTGGTTCTGGGTGTCGTTCGCGCTGGGCGCGGTCTTCGTCTCGGGCCAGGTGTGGGAGTACGCCACGCTCGTGCTCGAGGGCATGCCGATCAGCGCCGACTCCTACGCGTCGGCCTTCTACCTCACGACGGGCTTCCACGCCCTGCACGTGACCGGCGGCCTCGTCGCGTTCCTGCTCACCATCGGCCGCTTCTACGCGGTCAAGCGCCCCCGTCACAAGGAGGCCGTCACCGCGATCGTCGTGTCCTACTACTGGCACTTCGTCGACGTCGTGTGGATCGCGCTCTTCCTGGTCATCTACTTCCTCAAGTAAGAGCGGAGCTACATCAGACTTATGGCACGAGAGAAGAAGCGCCGCTCGAACGGCCGTCGCAGCCCGCTGGCCGCCGCCGCCCTCATCGGCATCGGCCTGCTCATCACGGGAGGCGCCTACGCCGGCGCGTCCGCCGCGGTCGCCGCATCGACCGAGACCACCGCCGCCAGCACGACGCTCACGGTCGAGGACGGCGAGAAGCTGTTCCAGGCCAACTGCGCCACCTGCCACGGCCTCGACCTGCAGGGCACCGACAACGGCCCGTCGCTGTACGGCGTCGGCGCGCTCGCCGTCGAGTTCCAGGTGTCCACCGGCCGCATGCCGATGCAGCGCCAGGACGTCCAGGCCCCGCAGAAGGAGGCCCAGTTCACCGAGGAGCAGATCCTCGCGATGGCCGAGTTCGTGCAGTCGGTCGCCCCGGGCCCCGACTTCCCGGACGAGCACTACCTCGACGGCGAGGGCGACGTCGCGCGCGGCGCCGAGCTGTTCCGCATCAACTGCGCGATGTGCCACAACGTGGCCGCCGCCGGCGGTGCGCTGACGGAGGGCAAGTACGCCCCGGACATCATGGACACCAGCGCGCAGCACATCTACGCCGCGATGGTGACCGGCCCCCAGAACATGCCCGTGTTCAACGACATGAACCTCACGCCGGAGGACAAGCGCGACATCATCTCCGCGCTCCTCTACCAGCAGGAGCAGCCCGCTCCCGGCGGCTTCACGATCGGCTCGCTCGGCCCCGTGTCCGAGGGTCTGTTCGTGTGGATCTTCGGCATCGGTGGGCTCATCGCGATCACCGTGTGGATCACCGCGAAGTCCAACTGAGCATGGCGAACGAAGAAGACGTGACGAGGAGCACCATGGCGCACGACAGCGAACCGCAGGCGGTGGAGGTCTACCGGCCCTCCCCCGGCCTCGCCGTTTCGATTGCCGACCCCGTGCAGAACCCCGGCCTGCCGCCGCACCGTGCGCGCATGACCGACAAGGACCCGAAGGCGGAGCGCGCGGCTGACCGCACGGTCTACACGCTGTTCTACGTGTCGGTCGCGGCCAGCATCTGGGCGGTCGCCGCCTACATGCTGTTCCCGATCGAGGACGGGTCGATGCTCTCGATCCGCAACAACAACCTCTGGATCGGCCTGGGCATCGCATTCGCGCTGCTCGCGATCGGCGTGGGCGCCATCCACTGGTCCAAGGCGCTCATGAGCGACAAGGAATACGTCGAGGAGCGCCACTCGACCCGCGGCAGCGAGGCCACCCGCGCCGCGGCCGTCGAGGCGTTCGCGATCGCCAACGAGGAGTCGGGCTTCGGTCGTCGCAAGATGATCCGCAACTCGCTGATCGCCGCCGTCGCCGCCTCGATCCTCCCGGGTCTCGCGCTGTTCCGCGGCCTGGCCCCGCACTCGACGGCCGAAAACCCCACCGCGGGCGACCCGGTCGCGCTGCTCAACCACACCATGTGGAAGGAGGGCGAGCGCCTGGCGCTCGACCCCGAGGGCACCCCGATCAAGGCGTCGTCGGTCACGCTCGGCTCGGCGTTCCACGTCATCCCCGAGTCGCTCGCGAGCCTCAGCCACCACGACGGCTACCTCGAGGAGAAGGCGAAGGCCATCGTCCTGCTCATGCGTCTACTCCCCGAGCAGCTCAAGGAGGACGAGGACCGCAAGTCCTGGTCGTACGACGGCATCGTGGCCTACTCGAAGGTCTGCACCCACGTCGGCTGCCCCGTGGCGCTGTACGAACAGCAGACCCACCACCTGCTGTGCCCCTGCCACCAGTCGCAGTTCGACGTCACCGAGCACGCCAAGGTCATCTTCGGCCCGGCCGCGCGCCCGCTGCCGCAGCTGCCCATCGCCGTCGACGATGAGGGCTACCTCATCGCGCAGAGCGACTTCACCGAGCCCGTCGGCCCGAGCTTCTGGGAGCGTCACTGATGAGCACCACCACCGCACCTGAGAAGCCCCAGGCGCCGCTCGGCGGCAAGTTCGTCGGCGCGGCCGCGAACTACATCGACGAGCGCACCAGCATGTCGGGCCTCGTCAAGGCCCTCGGCCGCAAGGTCTTCCCCGACCACTGGTCGTTCATGCTCGGCGAGATCGCGCTGTGGTCGTTCGTCGTCGTGCTGCTGTCGGGCACGTTCCTGACGTTCTTCTTCCAGGCCTCCATGGTCGAGACGCACTACACCGGCGCGTACGAGCCCATGCGCGGCATCGCGATGTCGTCGGCGCTCGAGTCGACCCTGCGGATCTCGTTCGACCTGCGCGGCGGCCTGCTGGTCCGCCAGATCCACCACTGGGCCGCGCTGGTCTTCGTGGCCGGCATCGGCGTGCACATGCTGCGCGTGTTCTTCACGGGCGCGTTCCGCAAGCCGCGCGAGCTGAACTGGGTGATCGGCTTCGTGCTGTTCATCCTGGTGATGGCCGAGGGCTTCACCGGCTACTCGCTCCCCGACGACCTGCTCTCGGGCAACGGTCTCCGCATCATCGACGGCATGATCAAGGGTCTGCCGATCATCGGCACCTGGACGTCGTTCCTGCTGTTCGGCGGCGAGTTCCCCGGCACCGACATCGTCGGCCGCCTCTACACGCTGCACATCCTGATCCTGCCGCTGCTGGTGATCGCGCTCGTCGCGCTCCACCTGCTGCTCATGATCGTGAACAAGCACACGCAGTTCGCGGCCCCGGGTCGCACGAACGGCAACGTCGTCGGCTACCCGATGATGCCGGTCTACATGGCCAAGATGGGCGGGTTCTTCTTCATCGTCTTCGGCGCCATCGTGCTGATCGCGTCGCTGGTGCAGATCAACCCCATCTGGAACTACGGCCCGTACGACCCGTCCCCCGTGTCGGCCGGCACGCAGCCCGACTGGTACATCGGCTTCGCGGACGGCGCCCTGCGTCTCGCCCCGTCGAACTGGGACGTCGTCATCGGGAACTTCACGCTCTCGTTCGGCATCCTGGCCCCCGTCGCCGTGCTCGGCATCTTCATCGTGCTCGTCGCGATCTACCCCTTCCTCGAGGCGTGGATCACGGGCGACAAGCGCGAGCACCACATCGCGCAGCGTCCGCGCAACGCCGCGACGCGCACCGCGATCGGCGCCGCCGGCGTGGTCTTCTACGCGATCCTCTGGGCCGCCGCGTCGTCGGACATCATCGCGACGCACTTCTGGCTCACCATGGAGGGCGTGATCCGCTTCCTGCAGATCTCGCTGATCCTGGCCCCGATCGTCGTGTACTTCATCACCAAGCGCGTCTGCCTGGCGCTGCAGAAGAAGGACCGCGAGATCGCGCTGCACGGCTACGAGTCGGGCCGCATCGTCCGGATGCCCGGCGGCGAGTACCGCGAGGTGCACCGCCCGGTCGACGAGTACGAGCGCTGGAAGCTCGTGGACGTCGAGACGTACGCTCCCCTCGTGCTGCGCCCGAACGACCAGGGCCGGATCCCGTTCAGCGAGAAGCTGCGCGCCGGTCTGTCGCGCTGGTTCTTCGAGGACCGTCTCGCCCCGCTCACGCAGAGCGAGCTGGATGCCGCGGTCGCGCACCAGAAACACGCGCTGCACGAGTACGGCCCCAGCCCGCGCGAGCTCGAGGCCGGTCACGACCAGCACTGAGCCCCGCTCCACCGAAGCCCCCGGTCCTCCTGGACCGGGGGCTTCGTCGTGTCGGCGCCGGGCCGCCGGCGGCCGTTGCCGCTCCTCTGCCGTTCCGAAAACCGGATCGATGGGACGTGCGTGACCGGAGTGATCGCATCCGTCACGCGCGCACCATCCGTCCGGTCTTCGGCACGCGCGGCGTAAGCTCGCGCAGGCCGCGCAGCGCATCTTCGACCGTCTCGGGATGGAACAGGATGTCCTCCGCGATCGGTCGGTAGCGCACGTAACCCCGCGCGGCCGCGACCTGGTCCCGGCGGTGGTCGCGGCGCTGCGCCTCCCAGTCCTCATGGAACGCCTTGCTGTCGCACTCCACGATGATCCAGCCGTCGAGCAGCAGATCCACCCGCCCTACCCCGGGGATGAGGACCTGCGACTCGACGCAGAACCCGAGTGCCACTGCCATCAGCCGCACGAGTGTCTCCGGCCCCGCCTCCGCCCTCGCGTCGACCAGGCGCCGTGCACGCTTGAGTCGGGCCGGCAGCACGCGGAACAACTCGTCGACGTCCGTGTGGCTCACGAGGCGCCCCTGCAGCGCCGAATCCAGCGAGGCGACCGCATCGGGCAGGTCCTGGCACAGCATCGCGTGGTGCAGCGCATCGAGGATGCTGACCTCGCTCGCCCGCGGGTGGACCGGCCGAAGCAGCCGCTGGCGATGCACGGCGTCCTCCGGATCGACGGCGGGCTGCGTCGCGGTCCGCGCGAGATGGGTGTGCAGTCCGCCCGCACGGGCGACGAAGACGCCCTTCAGCCGCAGCAGCGAGACGCAGGTCAGGCGTCCCCCGCGCGCGACCGCTCGCACGTGCTCATCCGGCGCACCGCGCGCCAGATAAGCACCCTGGCAGGCCTTCTGGATCAGGCCCCCGTCGACCGCGGACCTGATCTCCCGCGTCGACATCCCCGATGCGCGCAGATCCCGCGTCCGCCACACGCGATGATCCCCACCCTCATCGTCCCGGACATGCACGTCTCCCATCCGGCCAGCGTGGGCCCCCGCACCGGGTCTCCGGCGGCCCGATCCACCCAGATGGGGGCGGCCAGCGGCTCCCGTTCGCTGTGGACGAGCCTCCGCGGGCCAGCCGGTTCCGAAAACCGGACCGATGTGGCGAGTGGGATGGATGGGTTTACGCTCGCCTCAGACACACCGTCCGTCCGGTTTTCGGCACCGCCGGCGGCCCCACGCCCCGGCCCAACGCGAAACGGCCCCGGTCGGACCGAAGTCCGCCGGGGCCGCCTCAGAGCTGGATCAGCGGGCGAAGTAGCCGCGGTAGTACTCGTACACCCAGCCGACGATCGCGACCGCGAAGAGGCCGAGGGCCAGCGGCAGCAGGAACTGCGCCACCGCGAGCGAGATGATCGCGATCGCCGCGGAGCCCGCGAGCACGAGCGGCCACCAGGACCACGGGCTGAACTCGCCGAGCTCGGCGTCGCCGTCGTCGATGTCCGCGTCGTCACGGTCCTCGGGGAGCGCCACGCCGTGCTGGCCCTTGTGCACCAGCTGGATGTAGAACGCCACCATCGCCGACATGAAGATGCCGAACGCGAGGGCCGTCGAGCCCGCCCACTCGACCGCCTGGTACCAGGGCAGGTCGGGCTGGGCGATGATGCTCCACGCGGTGTAGACGACCGCCATGAGGACGAAGAAGCCGGCGAGCAGCCACCAGAGGCCGATGTTGGACCGCATTACTTGACCTTTCCGTCCGCCGCGTCGATCACCGGCGCGTCAGGGGCGTCCTTGGCCGGACCGATGCCGACGGGGATGCCGGCCTCGGGGTGGTTCAGGTCGAACGCCGGACGCTCGCTGCGGATGCGCGGGATCGACGTGAAGTTGTGGCGCGGCGGCGGGCACGACGTCGCCCACTCGAGCGAGCCGCCGTAGCCCCACGGGTCGTTGACCGTGATCTTCGGCGCGGTGCGCGCGGTCACCCACACGTTCAGGAAGAAGGGCAGCAGCGAGGCGCCGAGGATGATGGCGCCCACCGTCGAGAGCTGGTTCTCCCACGTCCAGCCGTCCGCCGCCGAGTAGTCGGCGTAGCGGCGCACCATGCCGTCCACGCCCAGCCAGTGCTGGATGAGGAAGGTCATGTGGAAGCCGATGAACAGCATCCAGAAGTGCACGTAGCCGAGGCGCTCGTTGAGCATGCGGCCCGTCCACTTCGGCCACCAGAAGTAGAAGCCGGCGAACATGGCGAACACGACCGTTCCGAACACCACGTAGTGGAAGTGCGCGACGACGAAGTACGAGTCCGACAGGTGGAAGTCGAGCGGGGGCGACGACAGGATGACGCCCGTCAGACCGCCGAACACGAACGACACGAGGAAGCCGAGGGCGAACACCATCGGGGTCTCGTACGTGATCGAGCCGCGCCACATGGTGCCGATCCAGTTGAAGATCTTCACGCCGGTGGGAACCGCGATGAGCATCGTCATCAGGGCGAAGAACGGCAGCAGCACGGCGCCCGTGACGTACATGTGGTGGGCCCACACGGCCACCGACAGGGCGGCGATCGCGATGGTCGCGTACACGAGCGTCTTGTAGCCGAAGATCGGCTTGCGGCTGAAGACCGGGAAGATCTCCGACACGATGCCGAAGAACGGCAGCGCGATGATGTACACCTCGGGGTGGCCGAAGAACCAGAACAGGTGCTGCCACAGCAGGACGCCGCCGTTGGCGGGGTCGTAGATGTGCGCGCCGAGCACGCGGTCGGCACCGGCGGCGAAGATCGCGGCGGCGAGCACCGGGAAGGCGATCAGCACGAGGAGGCTCGTGATGAGCGTGTTCCAGGTGAAGATCGGCATGCGCCACATGGTCAGGCCGGGGGCGCGCATCGTGATGATCGTGGTGATGAAGTTCACCGCGCCGAGGATGGTGCCGAAGCCCGAGAGGCCGAGGCCCAGCATCCAGAGGTTTCCGCCGACGCCCGGCGAGAACGTCGCGTTGGCGAGCGGCTGATACGCGAACCAGCCGAACGACGCCGCACCCGACGGGGTCAGGAAGCCGGCGACCGCGATGGTCGAGCCGAACAAAAACAGCCAGAAGGCGAATGCGTTCAGACGCGGGAAGGCCACATCCGGCGCGCCCAGCTGCAGCGGCAGGATCGCGTTCGCGAAGCCCGCGAACAGCGGCGTCGCGAACATCAGCAGCATGATCGTGCCGTGCATCGTGAACAGCTGGTTGTACTGCTCCTTGGTGGGCAGGATCTGCATGCCGGGAGCGAACAGCTCGGCGCGGATGATCAGCGCCATGACGCCGCCGATCGCGAAGAACATGACCGAGGCGATCAGGTACATGTAGCCGATGGTCTTGTGGTCGGTGGAGGTCATCCACTTGACCACGATGTTGCCCTTCTGCTCCGTGCGCGATGCGCTGAGCAGGGCTGCCTGGCGGGGCGGGAGCGTGGTGCGGTGCTCCTGCAGGGTCGTCGCCATGATCAGTGCCCCTCTTCCTCGGTGGCTTCGGCGTTGCCGGTCGTGCCGGGGAAGTTCCCCAGACGGTCGTACGCGTCGTTGATGTCGCCGGTGTTGCCCTGGGCCTCGAGCTCGGCGAGGTAGTCCTCGTACTCGGCCTGGCTCACGACCTCGACGTTGAAGAGCATCATCGAGTGGTACTCGCCGCACAGCTCGGCGCACTTGCCGGCGTACGTGCCCTCACGCGTCGGGATGAACGACCACGAGTTGTCGCGGCCGATGTACATGTCCTTCTTGTAGAGGAAGTCGATGATCCAGAACGAGTGGATCACGTCGCGCGACTCAAGGTGGATGGTCACCTTCTGGTCGACCGGCAGCACCAGCGTCGGCAGCTGCGACTGGTCGATGTTCCCCTCGGCGTCCGGCTGCGCCTGGATGCCCATGGTCCAGACGGCGTCCGAGTTGTCCTCGGCCTCGCCGTCGTACTGGAAGTCCCACGCCCACTGCTTGGCGATCGCGGTGATCTCGACGTCGACCTCGTCCTCGGTCCACTGCGTCTCGATCGCCGACTGGTCGCGCGCCGTGAAGGCGAACAGGCCCAGCACCAGGATGAGCGGCACCGTCGTGAAGAAGATCTCGATCGGCATGTTGTAGCGCAGCTGGACCGGAAGGCCGGTCTGGCCCTTGCGGCGGCGGTACACGACCATCGCCCAGAGCATGAGGCCCCACGTGATCACGCCCACGGCCAGCAGCACGATCCACGAGCTGGTCCACAGCGTGGCGACGCGCTCGGCCTGGTTGGTCGTCGCCGTGCCGTCCTCCTGGAAACCGGGGAGGTATCCGTGCAGCTCCGTGGGAGTGCATCCGGCAAGGGCCACGGCTGCGGCAGCTGCGACGGGAATCGCGGCCCAGCGGAGACGGCGTTTCGATGGCACGAATTCACCTTTCGAACGTGGATGGGGCTCCTGTCAGTCTAGGGCAACCTCTCACCCGGTTCAGGACAACCGCCCAGCCTGGGGCGTGTCCATCCGGGCCCGTCCGGACACGCCGAAGAGCCCCGCACCGACGGGGTGCGAGGCTCTTCGGACGAGGCGGATCAGTGGAAGCTGTCGCCGCAGGCGCAGCTGCCCGAGGCGTTGGGGTTGTCGATCGTGAACCCCTGCTCCGAGATGGTGTCCTTGAAGTCGATCGTCGCGCCGTCCAGGTACGGGACGGACATGTTGTCGACGATGACCTCGACGCCGTCGAAGTCGACGGTCTCGTCGCCCTCGAGGTAGCGCTCGTCGAAGTAGAGCTGGTAGATCAGGCCCGAGCAGCCGCCGGGCTGGACGGCCACGCGCAGACGCAGGTCGTCGCGGCCCTCCTGCTCGAGGAGGCTCTTCACCTTGGCGGCGGCGGCGTCCGTGAGGCTCACGCCGTGCGCGCGCGTGTCGGCGGGGGTGCCGGCGAGGGTCGTGTCGGTCATGACGCTCCTTACGGGGTGGGCCGCATGCGCGGCGACTCGTTCGATTCTACCGCCGCGCGCGGCGTGCGGATCCGGGGCTCACAGGGAGCGGGAGTTCATCCGCCCCAGGAGCAGCGTCTCGGCCCGCACGGCGTTGCGGAACGTCTGCAGGTGCAGCGACTCGTTGGGGCTGTGCGCGCGCGAGTGCGGGTCCTCCACGCCGGTGACGAGGATCTGCGCGCCCGGGAACTCGCGCACCAGGTCGGCGATGAACGGGATGGAGCCGCCGACGCCGAGGTCTACGGGGTCCTTGCCGTAGCCGTCGCGCATCGCGTCGCGCGCCTCGGCCACCGCCCATCCGGTCGTGTCGACGAGGAACCCGTCGCCGAGGTCGACGTCGCTGAACGTCAGCTCCGCGCCGAACGGCGCGTGCGCGCGCAGGTGCGCCTCGATCGCCGCGTAGGCCTCGCGGGCGTCCTGGCCCGGCGCCACGCGGGCGCTGACCACGACGGTGACCTCGGGCGAGAGCGTGTTCGACGCGGCGGCGACGCTCGTGAAGTCGATGCCCGTGACGGTGATCGACGGCTTGTTCCAGATGCGCGACAGGATGGTGCCGTCGCCGATCGGCTGCACGCCGTCGGGCAGTCCGGCCTCGTCGCGCAGCGTCTCCTCGCTGTAGTCGGGCGTCTCGGCGTCCCGCGCGCGGAGCCCCTCGACCGCGACCGACCCGCGGTCGTCCCACAGGGTCGACAGCAGCTTGATGGTCGCGAGCATCGCGTCGGGCACCGCTCCCCCGAACATGCCGGAGTGCGAGGCGTGCTCGAGCGTGCGCACGGTGAGGTGGAACTTCGCGTTGCCACGCAGGGAGACCGTGACGGCGGGCGTCTCGGAATCCCAGTTACCCGAGTCCGCGACCACGATCACATCGCTGCGCATCGCGTCGGCGTTGTCCGACAGGAACCGCGCGAACGAGCGGGAGCCGTACTCCTCCTCGCCCTCGATGAACAGCACGATGCCGAGATCGAGGTCGTCGCCCACCACCTCGCGCAGCGCGCGCAGCGAGGCGATGTGCGCCATCACGCCGGCCTTGTCGTCGGCGGCTCCGCGGCCGTACAGGCGGCCGTCGCGGACCGTCGGCTCGAACGGCGGCGTCTCCCACAGGGCCTCGTCGCCCGGCGGCTGCACGTCGTGGTGCGCGTAGAGCATGACCGTGGGGCGGCCGTTCCGCGCGGCCCGGGTGGCGAGCACCGCGGGCTGACCGTGCTCGGACATGCCGGGGATCTCGGCGGTGAGCACGCGCACCTCGTCGAAGACCCCGGTGTCGCGCGCGAGCTCGGCGATGGTCGCGGCGCTGCGCTGCAGCTGCTCCTGATCGAACGCAGGCCACGCGATGCCCGGGATGCGCACCAGCCGGCCCAGATCGCCCAGAGCGGCGGAGATCCCTCCCTCTGCGGTCTCGAGCAGCGCTGCGTCGATCGTTCCAGCTTCCACAGAAGGCTCCGAAGTCATGCGGGTAATCTTAGGTCGATCCCCTCTCCACCGATCCGAGGTGCACACCCGTGAGCAAGACCCCCGCCGTGAACGACGGCGCTTCGAACGGCACGACCCTGAACGGCCAGCCGGTCGGCGACGACGCCGCGGCCGGCAAGGGCCGCCCCACCCCCACGCGCGCCGAGCGCGAGGCCGCCCGCAAGCGCCCGCTCGTCGCGAACACCAAGGAGGCCAAGGCCCGCGCCCGCGCCGAGCTGCGCGAGCGCCAGGACCGGGCGCGGATCGGCATGGCGAACGGCGAGGAGCGCTACCTCCCGCTGCGCGACAAGGGCCCGCAGAAGCGCTTCGCCCGCGACTACACCGACGCCGGCTGGCACCTGGGCGAGCTGCTGATGCCCGCCATGATCGTCGTGATCATCGCGACGTTCATCCCGCTCGACTTCTTCCAGTACTGGTCCTTCGTGGCGCTGTGGATCTTCATCTTCTTCGTGATCGGCGACATGATCATCCTGTCCGCCACGGTCAAGAAGAAGGCGGCCGCGAAGTTCGGCAAGGAGAAGCTCGAGAAGGGCCTCGGCTGGTACTCGGCCATGCGCTCGGTCCAGATGCGCTTCATGCGTCTGCCGAAGCCGCAGGTCAAGCGCGGCGAGTTCCCCGTCTGATCCCCACGCGACACGACGACGCCCCCGGCCGTCACGGCCGGGGGCGTCGTTCTCGGTCGGTCAGCGTGCCGCGCGGATCGCGGACAGGCCCGCGTTGATCTCGCAGGCCCACAGCGGGCCGCGGTAGAGGAACGCCGTGTAGCCCTGCACGAGGGTCGCGCCGGCGTCCAGGCGCTCCTGGACCTCCTCGGCGGTCTCGACCCCGCCCACGGAGACGACGCAGAAGTCGTCGGGCACGGCGGCACGCACCGTGCGCAGAACCTCGAGCGAACGGGCCTTGAGGGGCGCGCCCGACAGGCCGCCCGCTCCGGCCGCCTCGACCGTCGCGGCGTCGGTGGCGAGGCCCTCGCGGGAGATCGTGGTGTTGGTGGCGATGATGCCGGCGAGGCCCTCGTCGACGGCGAGGCGCGCGATCGCCTGGATCTCGTCGTCCGGCAGATCCGGCGCGATCTTCACCAGCAGCGGCGTGGCGCCCGCCGCCTCGCGCACCGCGCGCAGCAGCGGGGCGAGGGTCTCGACCGCCTGCAGGCCGCGCAGTCCCGGGGTGTTCGGCGACGACACGTTGACCGCGAGGTAGTCGGCGAGCGGGGCGAGCATCCGGGCGCTCTTGACGTAGTCGGCCGTCGCGTCGGCGACGTCGACCACGCGGCTCTTGCCGATGTTCGCCCCCACGACCGCACCGGTGCGGCGCAGCCGCGCGAGCCGCCGGGCGGCGGCCTCGGCGCCGCGGTTGTTGAAGCCCATGCGGTTGACGACCGCGCGGTCCTGGATCAGGCGGAACAGGCGCGGCTTGGGGTTGCCGTCCTGCGGGACGGCCGTGACCGTGCCGATCTCGACGTGCCCGAAGCCGAGCGCCTCGAGCCCGCGGACGCCGACCGCGTTCTTGTCGAAGCCGGCCGCGACGCCGAACGGCGACGGGAAGACCTGGCCGAGCGCCTCGACGGCGAGCTCGGGCGCCGGACGCGTGAAGCGGTGGACCAGCGGCCGGACCGGCCAGGTGCCCGCCACGCGGATCACGGCCATGCCGAGGTGGTGCGCGAACTCGGGGTCGAGGCGCGCGAGGACATGGCGGAAGACGAGGGGATACATCCCTGTCAGGCTATCGCGAGCCGGTGCCTCACTCGGACTCGTCGTCGACGTCCGCCGGGGCGTCGGCGCGGGAGGCGCGCGCGTGGTCGGCGCGGAGCTCCGCGATCGACGCCTCGAAGTCCTCGAGCGACTCGAACGCCTGGTAGACGCTCGCGAAGCGCAGGTACGCGACCTCGTCGAGCTCGCGCAGCGGACCCAGGATGGCCAGCCCGATCTCGTTCGCGTCGATCTGGCTGAGGCCGGTCTGGCGCACGGCCTCCTCGACCCGCTGGGCGAGGATCGCGAGGTCCGCGTCCGTCACCGGACGCCCCTGGCACGCCTTGCGCACGCCCGAGATCACCTTGTCGCGGCTGAACGGCTCGACCGCGCCGGAGCGCTTGATGACGTTGAGGCTCGCGGTCTCGATCGTCGAGAAGCGGCCGCCGCACTTGGGGCACTGCCGGCGCCGCCGGATGGACAGCCCGTCGTCGCTCGTGCGGGAGTCGATCACTCGGGAGTCGCCGTGACGGCAGAAGGGGCAGTGCATGACCCGAAAGCCTACGCCGTGACGCCTGGGAGTTCCGGAGCCCGGCTCAGCCGCGCACGTCGCCGAAGCGCGCCGCGACCGCCTCGCCGTGCGCGGGCAGCGCCTCGGCCTCGGCGAGCGCCAGGATCGCGTCGCGGACGTCGGCCAGCGCGTCGCGGTCGTACTCGATCACCTGCTGCGGACGCAGGAACGTGTGCGATCCCAGACCCGCCGCGTAGCGCGCCTGGCCGCCCGTGGGCAGCACGTGGTTCGATCCGGCGAGGTAGTCCCCGAGGCTCACGGGCGTGTACGACCCGACGAACACGGCCCCCGCGCTGGTATAGCGCGGCGCGGCGCCCGCCGCATCCGCGATGTGCAGCTCGAGGTGCTCGGGCGCGTAGGCGTTGCTGAACGCCTCGGCCGCGGCGGCGTCATCGACGAGCACGATGGCGGACTGCTCCCCCGCCAGTGCCGTCGCCACGCGCTCGCTGTGGCGCGTGGCGGCCGCGACGCTCTCGACCTCGGCGGCGACGGCCTCCGCCAGCGCGGCGGACGGCGTGACGAGCACGGCCGACGCCTGCTCGTCGTGCTCGGCCTGGCTCACGAGGTCGTAGGCGATCAGGCGCGCGTCGGCCGTGTCGTCCGCGACGATCAGGATCTCCGTGGCGCCCGCCTCCGAGTCCGTCCCCACCACGCCGGCGACCGCGCGCTTCGCGGCCGCGACGAAGTTGTTGCCGGGGCCGGTGACGACGTCGACGGGCTCCAGCCCGATGGCGTCCACGCCGTGGGCGAGCGCTCCGATCGCGCCCGCGCCGCCCATCGCGTAGACCTCGTCGACGCCGAGCAGGCCGGCGGCGGCGAGGATCGTGGGGTGCACGCGGCCGTCCTGGTCGCGCTGCGCGGGCGAGGCGAGCGCGACGCTCTGCACGCCGGCGACCTGCGCGGGCACGACGTTCATGACGACGCTCGACGGGTACACGGCCTTGCCGCCCGGCACGTAGACGCCGACGCGCGAGACCGGCTGCCAGCGCTGCGTGACGCGCGCGCCGGCGCCGAGATCGGTCGTGCGCGGTGCGGGGACCTGAGCGGCCGACGCCTCGCGGACACGCCGGATGGCCTCCTCGAGCGCGGCGCGCACCTGCGGGTCGAGGGCGTCGACGGCCTCCGCGATGTGCTGTGCGGGAACGCGCACCGAGTGCCCGGTCACGCCGTCGAACCGCTCGGCCTGCTCGCGCAGCGCGACCTCGCCGCGCACGCGGACGTCCTCGACGATCTCGGCCGCGACATGCAGCGCGGTCGCCCTGGCCTCTGCGGCCCGAGGGACGATCGCGAGCAGTTCCGCGGTGGTCAGCGTGCGGCCGCGGAGATCGATGGTGCGCATCCCCCTATTCTGTCAGCCGCCGAGAGGGGGGGGATCCGCCGTCGTCAGCCGCGCGTGATGCCCGAGGTGTCGTGCAGGTAGCCGATCCGGCCGTCGTCGTGGCGCACGACGTACGTGTCGCCGCGGTCCTCGACCACGAGCGCCCATGCGGTGGGCCCGATGCGGAACAGCGGAGCACCGTAGGCGTCCACGACGTCGCGCTCCTCCGGCACGAGCGCCCAGAACGCCTGCTGCACGGGCGCCTGCTGCGCCGCCGCGGGCTCGGGCTCCGGCTCGGGGGCGGGCGCCGGCTCGGGCGCGGACTCCGGCTCGGGGGCGGGCTCGGCGGCCGGGTAGGCCTCGGTCGGGCCGGTGGGCTCGTCCTGGGCAGGAAGCACCGACGTCGCGTCGTCATCCGTCGCGGGCGCGCCCACCGGCTCCGGCTGAGCCTGAGGCGCCTCGGCGGGCTCCGGCGAGGCGGGACGCTGGTGCGTCGCGTCGGCGTCTGCCGCGGCGGCCGGGGCGGGCGCCTGCAGCGGATACTGCTGGCCGTACGCGGGCGCGCCGACCGGGAACCGGCCCGCCGACGGAGCGTAGGCCGGCTGCCCGTACGGCTGGCTGGGCTGACCGTAGGGCTGCTGGCCGTAGGGCTGACCGTACGGAGCCTGGCCGTACGGCTGCGGGGCATACGGGGGCTGACCGGGCTGCGGCGCACCGTAGGCCGGCTGTCCGTAGCCGGGCGCACCGTACGGCTGGCCCTGCTGGGGCGCGCCGTACGGCGGCGCGGGCTGCGCCCACTGCTGCGGGGCGACCGGCTGGGGCTTGGGTCGCACGATCACGCCGCGGGGGTCGCGGGCGGTCGGATGCGCCGGCGTCTCGGCACGGCGCTCGAAGTCCTCCTTGAACGGCGCGACGTGCGGCGCGACCACCGTGAGGAACACGCCGCCGAGCGTCGCTAGCAGCTGCAGCCACACGACCCACGTGGTGATCACTCCGGGGCCGTCCACCGCGAGGCCGTACCCGAGGGTGCTGAGCCACATCACGGCGGCGACGGAGAAGGACACCGACGCGAACTGGTCCACGGACAGGGAGCCGACGCGCGCGATCCGGCCGGGCTGGGTGCGACGCAGCACCAGGAGCACGCCCGCGGCCACCGGGAGGCCCACGGCGAGCACCCAGTCGAGTGAGGCGCCCCAGATGGGCATGTAGCCGAAGTCGTAGATCGAGAAGAAGGAGAGCAGCAGGATGAGGCCCGACAGGCCGACCAGGATCGCCTCACGGCGCGTGAACGGACCGACGCCCGGCAGCGCGTCGGGGTCCTGCGGCGCGGCCGGCTCGGCCGCCGCCGGCTCCGGCTGCGGCGCGGCCGGCTCCGGGGCTCCGGACGGCGGCTGCGCCGCCTGCGGTGCCGCGGCGGCCTGGCCGTCGGGCTGCTCGGGGGCGGGAGAACCGGGGTTCTGGTCGGTCACGCTGATCCTCTCCGGTGCCGTCGTCGTCACGGCCCTCGATCCACCCGGTCACCCGGGCGCGGTTGCGGTCGATCCTACCGGCGGGACCTGTGGCCTCTCGCGGGGCACCTCTCCCCCCGCGGCCGTCACGCCGGGCGCGTCATCGCCGGCCGGTCACCCCAGGCACTGGGGCCCGAGCAGCGACTTGAGGTCGCCGAACAGGTCGGCGGTGATCCGGACCGGCATCGGCACCTCGAACACCTTCGCGGTGCGGCCGCGGTGCATCCGGAGGCGCACCTCGGTGTCGCCCGCGTGGCGTCGCAGCACGTCAGCGAGGTCCTGCACCACCTGCTCGGTGGCGCGCTGCTCCGGCAGCACCAGGGTGAGCGGGCCCGCCTCGTCGAACGAGCCGACATCCGGGGTGAACGCCGACTGGGCGTGGAGGTTCATCCCGTCGTCGCGGCGCGAGACGCGGCCGCGCACGACCAGGATGGCGTCCTGCTGCAGGATCGGCTGGAACTCGGTGTAGGTCTTGCCCATGAACATGACCGTGACCTCGCCCTCGAAGTCCTCGACCGTGATCATGCCGTAGGGGTTTCCGCTCGACTTGGCCACGCGGTGCTGGGCGCTCGTCACCAGCCCCGCCACCGTGACCTGGTCGCCGTCCTGCAGATCCTCCGACGCCAGCAGCGCGCTGATCGTGATCGTGCGGTGCTTCGCGAGCGGCACCTCCAGGCCCGCCAGCGGATGATCCGACACGTACAGCCCGAGCATCTCGCGCTCGAAGCCGAGCTTGTCCTTCTTGGTCCACTCGGGGCGGTCCGGCACCTTCTGCACCGACTGGGGCTCGTCCCACAGGCTGTCGAAGTCGAAGCCGATCGCGCCGCCGGCGGCGTTGCGCTTGTCGGTCACGGCGACCTCGACCGCGCTCTCGTGGATCTCCACGAGAGCGCGTCGCGTCGCCCCCATGGAATCGAACGCGCCGGCCTTGATCAGCGACTCGACCGTGCGCTTGTTGGCCACGTGGAGCGGCACACGGGCGAGGAAGTCGTGGAACGACGTGTACGGCCCGTCCTCGCGCGCGGCGATGATGCCGTCGACGACGTTCGAGCCGACGTTGCGGATCGCGCCGAGGCCGAAGCGGATGTCTTCGCCGACGGCAGCGAAGAAGCCGATCGACTCCGAGACGTCCGGCGGGAGCACCCGGATGCCCATCCGGCGGCACTCGTTGAGGTACAGCGCCAGCTTGTCCTTCGCGTCGCCGACGCTGGTCAGCAGCGCGGCCATGTACTCGGCCGGATAGTGCGCCTTCAGGTACGCGGTCCAGTACGACACGAGGCCGTAGGCGGCCGAGTGGGCCTTGTTGAACGCGTAGTCCGAGAAGGGCAGCAGGATGTCCCACAGCGCCTTGATGGCGCCGTCGCCGAAGCCGCGCTCCTTCATGCCGGCCTCGAAGCCCTCGTACTGCTTGTCGAGCTCGGACTTCTTCTTCTTGCCCATCGCGCGGCGCAGGATGTCGGCCTGGCCGAGACTGAAGCCGGCCACCTTCTGCGCGATCGCCATGACCTGCTCCTGATAGATGATCAGGCCGTAGGTCGTGTCGAGGATGTCGCGCAGCGGCTCCTCGAGCTCCGGATGGATCGGGGTGATGGGCTGCAGCCCGTTCTTGCGCAGCGCGTAGTTGGTGTGCGAGTTCGCGCCCATGGGACCCGGGCGGTACAGCGCGATGACGGCCGAGATGTCCTCGAAGTTGTCGGGCTTCATCAGTCGCAGCAGCGACCGCATGGGCCCGCCGTCGAGCTGGAACACGCCCAGCGTGTCGCCGCGGGACAGCAGGTCGTACGCCGCGCGGTCGTCGAGCTGGAGGTGCTCGAGGTCGAGCTCCTCGCCCCGGTTCATCCGGATGTTGTCCAGCGCGTCCGAGATGATCGTGAGGTTGCGCAGGCCCAGGAAGTCCATCTTGATGAGGCCCAGGGACTCGCACGCCGGATAGTCGAACTGCGTGACGATCTGGCCGTCCTGCTCGCGGCGCATGATCGGGATGATGTCGAGCAGCGGCTCGCTCGACATGATGACGCCGGCCGCGTGCACGCCCCACTGGCGCTTCAGGCCCTCGAGGCCCACCGCGCGGTCGTAGACGGTCTTGGCCTCGGGGTCGGTGTCGATCAGCGAGCGGAACTCGCCGGCCTCCTTGTACCGCGGGTGCTCGGGGTCGAACATGCCGTCGAGCGGCATGTCCTTGCCCATGACCGCGGGCGGCATGGCCTTCGTGAGCTTCTCGCCCATGCTGAACGGGAAGCCCAGCACGCGGCCCGCGTCCTTGAGCGCCTGCTTCGACTTGATGGTGCCGTACGTGACGATCTGCGCGACGCGCTCCGAGCCGTACTTCTGCGTGACGTACTCGATGACCTCGCCACGGCGACGGTCGTCGAAGTCGACGTCGAAGTCGGGCATCGAGACGCGGTCGGGGTTCAGGAAGCGCTCGAAGATGAGGCCGTGCTCGAGCGGGTCGAGGTCGGTGATGCGCATGGCGTACGCGACCATCGAGCCGGCTCCCGAGCCGCGGCCGGGGCCCACGCGGATCCCGTTGTCCTTGGCCCAGTTGATGAAGTCGGCGACGACCAGGAAGTAGCCCGGGAAGCCCATCTGCAGGATGATCCCGGTCTCGTACTCGGCCTGCTTGCGGACCTTGTCGGGGATGCCGTCCGGGTACCGGTAGTGGAGGCCCTTCTCGACCTCCTTGATGAGCCAGCTGTCCTCGGTCTCGCCGTCGGGCACCGGGAAACGGGGCATGTAGTTGGCCGAGGTGTTGAACTCGACCTCGCAGCGCTCGGCGATCAGCAGCGTGTTGTCGCACGCCTCCGGGTGGTCGCGGAACAGGTGGCGCATCTCCTGCGCGGTCTTGACGTAGTACCCGTCGCCGTCGAACTTGAACCGGTTCGGGTCGTCCAGCGTCGATCCGGACTGCACGCACAGGAGGGCCGCGTGCGCGTCGGCCTCGTGCTGGTGCGTGTAGTGCGAGTCATTCGTGGCGACCAGCGGGATCCCGAGGTCCTTCGAGATCCGCAGCAGATCGGTCATGACGCGGCGCTCGATCGAGAGGCCGTGGTCCATGATCTCGGCGAAGTAGTTCTCCTTGCCGAAGATGTCCTGGAACTCCGCGGCGGCCGCGCGCGCGGCCTCGTACTGCCCGAGGCGCAGCCTGGTCTGGATCTCGCCCGACGGGCATCCCGTGGTCGCGATGAGGCCCTTGCTGTACGTCTGCAGCAGCTCGCGGTCCATGCGCGGCTTGAAGTAGTAGCCCTCCATGCTCGACAGGGAGCTCAGCCGGAAGAGGTTGTGCATGCCCTCCGTGGTCTGGCTCCACATCGTCATGTGGGTGTACGCGCCGCCACCGGACACGTCGTCGCTCTTCTGGTCCGGCGACCCCCACGCGACGCGCGACTTGTCGCTGCGATGCGTGCCGGGCGTGACATAGGCCTCGAGACCGATGATCGGCTTGACGCCGGAGGCCTGCGCGGCCTTGTAGAACTCGAACGCCGCGAACGTGTTGCCGTGGTCCGTGACCGCGATCGCCGGCATGCCGTACTCGGCCGCGGCCTGGGTCATCGCCCCGATCTTGGCTGCCCCGTCCAGCATCGAGTACTCGCTGTGCACATGCAGGTGGACGAAGGAGTCGGAGGCCATGGATCGAGTCTAGGTCGGACCCCCGACACGTCCGCCCGGCCGCCCCGGGTGTCAGGACGCCGGGCGGGGCGGACCCGGCCGACGACCCCTCAGTCCGCGCCGGAGGCGCGCGTGTCGATGCGGCGGGTGAGGTCGTCGAGGCGGGCGATCACGTCGTCGCACGCGCTCGCGGCCGTCCAGAGATCCGGGTGCGTCCGCCGCAGCGCGCCGGACCCGCCGTGGCGCGACAGCGCGCCGAGGTCGCTGCGGAGGTTCGCCCGCGCGCAGGACAGTGCCGCGCGCAGGGCCGCGGCGGCCGACACGACGTCGGCGAGCAGGGTCGGCTCGACGCGGCGGGCGATGCGCTCCAGGTCGCCGATCGCGTCGCGCGCGAGCGCGGCCAGGGCCGCGGACGAGCGCGCGGCGGCCAGCGCCGCCTCGTCCCGTGCCCGGTCGTCGCCCGCCCGGAGCGCCGCTCCGAACGCCGCCGAGGCCGCCGCGTCGGCGTCCGCGCGGTCCAGCGCGGCCTGCGCGAGCGCGCGGGCCCGCCGCTCCACGCCGGACTCCTCCGCGTACGAGGCCACCATCGCGACGAGCGCGGCGGCCGACGCCAGCATCACGCCCGCGGCGGCGCCTCCCCCGGGGTCCCCGCCGCGCTGCGACAGCCGGTCGATCCACTCGCCGATCGTGGTCTCGCGCGCCGGACGCCGGCCGCTCGGGGCGTACGTCCGATCCGTCGCGGTGCCGGGCTTCGCACGGAGATCCATCGTCATCACGCCATCGTCCTCGCCCGGCCGGATCCTCGCCACGGGCTTGCCGAACGATGCTGAGGCCGCTAAGGAGCACGGATCCTCGGGCCTCAGCCCCGGAGGTCGAGGCGCATCAGCACCCGCGGAAAGCCGCCCGAGACCGAGTCGGTGTCCGCGACCTTCGTGAACCCCTCGCGCTCGAACAGTGAGCGGAAGCCGACGAACGCCATCGTCTGGTCGACCTTCTCGCCCCGGTTGTCCACCGGATATCCCTCGACGGCGGGCGCGCCGCGCTCTCGCGCGAACTCGACCGCGCCGTGGAGCAGCCGCGGCAGGACGCCCCTGCCCCTGTGCCCGGGCCGCACCCGCAGGCACCACACGCTCCACACCGGCAGGTCGTCGCGTGCGGGATCTTGGTGCTGCGCGCGAACTGGGTCTCGGAGCGCGGCGCGACGCCCGCCCATCCGACCGGTTCGCCGTCGTCGTACGCGAGCACGCCCGGCGGCAGGTCGGACTCGCACATCCGGCGCACGTACTCGGCCCGCTCGGGCCCGCGCAGCGACGAGTTGAGCTTCGACGGGATCCGATGGCTCAGGCACCAGCACACGTTCGCATCGGGGTTCTTGGGCCCCACGAGCGCGCGCACGCCCTCGAAGCGGTCGCCGGACGCACCTCGATCGCCATGCGGCCAGCGTGGCACCGGCCTCCGACATCCGCGAGACCTACTCCCCGCGCAGCACCGCCAGCGCGTGCGCCAGGTCGGCGGGATAGTCCGACGTGAACGTCACCCAGTCGCCCGTGGCCGGATGCGCGAACGACAGCTCGTGCGCGTGCAGCCACTGGCGCGTCAGGCCGAGGCGCGCCGACAGCGTCGGGTCGGCGCCGTAGAGCGGATCGCCGACGCACGGGTGGCGGTGGGCGGCCATGTGCACGCGGATCTGGTGCGTGCGCCCGGTCTCGAGGTGGATCTCGAGCAGCGACGCGCCGGGGAACGCCTCGATCGTCTCGTAGTGCGTGATCGAGTCCTTGCCGTCGGGCGTGACGGCGAACTTCCACGAGTGGCTGGGGTGCCTCCCGATGGGCGCGTCGATCGTGCCGACCAGCGGATCCGGATGCCCCTGCACCACCGCGTGGTAGATCTTGTCGACCGTGCGCTCCTTGAACGCGCGCTTCAGCACGGTGTAGGCGTGCTCGGTCTTGGCCACGACCATGAGGCCGCTCGTGCCGACGTCGAGGCGGTGCACCACGCCCTGCCGCTCGGACGCGCCGCTCGTCGCGACGCGCACGCCTGCCGCAGCGAGGGCCCCGAGCACGGTCGGCCCCTCCCACCCGATCGAGGGGTGGGCGGCGACGCCGGCCGGCTTGTCGACCACGACCATGTGGTCGTCCTGGTACGCGATGCCGAGGTCCGGCACCGCCACGGGCACGACGCGGGGCTCCTCCTTGGGGCGCCACTCGACGTCGAGCCAGGCCCCGCCGTGCACGCGGTCGGACTTGCCGACCGCGACGCCGTCCAGCTGCACGCCGCCGGCCTCGGCCACCTCGGCCGCGAACGTGCGCGAGAAGCCGAGCATCTTGGCCAGGGCCGCGTCGACGCGCGAGCCGTCGAGCCCGTCGGGGACGGGAAGGCGACGCGACTCCATCAGTCCTCCCGGGGCGCGTCGGCGGCCGCGGCGCCGGGCGACGGATCGGCCGCCGCGGCGTCGGCCTTGGGTGCGCGGCGACCGTCGAGCCCGACGCCGAACAGGGTGAGCGCGGCCACCGCGATCATGCTGCCCACGATGAACACGTCGGCCACGTTGTAGATCGCGGGCATCATCCACGGCGTCGAGATGAAGTCGACCACGTGACCCACGGCGAACCCGGGATCGCGGAACAGGCGGTCGGTGAGGTTGCCGAGCACGCCGCCGAGCAGCAGGCCCAGGACGACGGCCCAGACGCGCGAGTGCACGCGCGTGAACGCGAGCCACACGATGCCGCACGCGACGACCGCGAGCGCGATCGTGAAGATCCACGTGACGCCCTCGCCGATGGAGAAGGCGGCTCCGGGATTGAGCACGAGGTACCACTGGAGCACCTCGCCCAGGACGGGCACGGGCGTCTGCCACTCGAGCGACGTCAGGGCGAGATGCTTGGCGAACTGGTCGGCGGCCAGCACCAGGACCGCGAGGATCGCGATCGTGATGCTGGCCGCCGCCGTACGCAGGGGTGCGCGGTCCGTCAAGACCGGCTCAGAGGCCGATCGCCGAGACCGGCGTCTCGCCCGAGGCCGAGCCCGAGGCGTCGAGGTCCTTCAGCTTCGCCTCGAAGTAGCTGCGCAGCTGCTGGCGGTAGTCGCGCTCGAACTGACGCAGCTCGCTGATGCGGCCCTCGAGGGTCGTGCGGTCCTTCTCGTACTTCTCGTTGAGCTCGCGCTGGCGGCTCTCGGCCTCGCTGACGAGGCGCTCGGCCTCCGCCTTGGCGTCGGCGATGAGCTGCTCGGCGGTCTGCTTGCCCTCCGCGACGTGCTCGTCGTGGAGGCGCTGCGCGCGCTCGATGATGCTCGCGGCGCTCGACGCCGTGGTCGACACGGGCTCGGCGGAGGGAGCGGCCTCGGCGGCCGGCTCCTCGGCGGCGGGCTCCTCGGCCGGCTGCTCCTCGACGGGAGCGGCGGCGGCGACCGGAGCGGCGGAGGGAGCGAGCTCACCCGACTCGTACTTGGCGAGCTTGGCCTTCAGCTCGTTGTTCTCCTCGATCGTCTTGCGCCACTCGACGACGATCTCGTCCAGGAAGTCGTCGACCTCGTCCGGGTCGAAGCCCTCCTTGAACCGGACGTGCTGGAACTGCTTGGTGACGACGTCATCCGGCGTCAATGCCATGGGTGGCTCCTCTTCCGTGGGGTGTCTGTGGCCGTGGGCCGAGCCCGGGCACTTCTCCGTGAGCAAGCATAGCCGCCGCACCGGATGCCGCCGAGGGACGATCGTGCGCGGCTCAGAGCATGGTGAGCGACCGCGTGACCGACAGCAGCACGAAGCAGAGCAGCATGGTCAGCGCGAACGCGAAGTCGATCGCGATGCCGCCGATCCGCAGGGGCGGGATGAACCGCCGGAAGAAGCGGATGGGCGGATCCGTGAGGGTGTACACCACCTCGGCGACCACGAGCAGCGCCCCCTTGGGGCGCCACTCGCGATTGAACATCGGGATGTACTCGAAGATCAGCCTCGCGAACAGCACGAGGATGTAGATGAGCAGCAGGAAGTTGACGATCGAGGCGATCAGCCCGATGACGGTCACCATCGCAGACGAGACGACGAGCAGACGCGGCGGGGCCGCGGATCAGGCCTGCGCGAAGGGCGCGGACTCGGGGTCAGCGTGCGCGATGCCGCCGTCGCCCGAGACCGCGATGTTCTCGGGCGAGAGCAGGAAGACCTTGCTGGTGACGCGCTCGATGCGGCCGTACAGGCCGAGCGACAGGCCGCTCGCGAAGTCGATGAGTCGGCGCGCGTCGGCGTCGCTCATCTGCGAGAGGTTGATGATGACCGGGATGCCGTCGCGGAAGTGCTCGGCGATCATCTGCGCGTCGCGGTACTGCTTGGGGTGCACCGTCACGATCTCGTTCACGGCAGCCGCCGCGGGCTGACGGACGACAGCGGGGCGGCGCAGCGGCGTGACAGGGGCCGGCTTGGCCTCGTCGTGCTGCGGCTGCTCGTGCGTGCGCTGGGGCTGCTCGGCAACGTCCTCGTATCCTTCCTCGTCGGCAAGTCCGAGGTAGACCATCGTCTTCTTGAGCGGGTTCGCCATGGCGTCCTCCGTAGTCTGCTCTGCTTTTTCGAGGCTACGCCCGGGCGGGGCGAGGGCCGGTGATTGCGGACCCGATCCGCAGGTGTGTCGCGCCGCAGGCGATCGCCTCGGCGAAGTCGGCGGTCATGCCCGCCGAGATCCAGGTGGCCTCGGGTACCACCGCGCGCACGCGCTCGGCGTATCCCGCGAGGCGCTCGAAGGCGGCCGCGGGGGCTTCGTCCAGCGGAGCCACGGCCATGACGCCCCGCAGTCGCAGCGTCTCGGCGGCGGCGACCCGCTCGGCGAGCGCCTCGAGGTCGTCGGGCGCGACGCCGCCGCGCCCCGGATCGTCCGTGAGGTTGATCTGGACGAGCACGTCGAGCGCACCCTCCCCCGGCTCGGCCGCCGCATCGAGCGCCGTGACGAGGCGCTCGCGATCCACGGAGTGCACGACGCGGGCGGCGCGGCGGATCTGCCGCGCCTTGTTGGTCTGCGCCTGGCCGATGAAGTGCCAGGTCAGCCCGGCGAGGTCCGCCGTCTCCGCGGACTTGGAGCTGAGCTCCTGCTGCCGGTTCTCGCCGACGTCCCGCGCGCCGAGGGCGTGGAGCTCGCGCACCAGCGACGCCGGATGGAACTTCGTCACCACGATCCGGGTCAGCTCGCCCGGGTCGCGGCCCGCCGCGCGCGCGGCCTCGCCGATGCGGAGATCCACATCGGCGAGGCGCGACGCGAGGTCGGTCATGAGTTACTTCAGGAAGTCCGGGATGTCGAGGTCGTCGTCGCCGAACGCCGAGTCGAAGCCCGCGTCGGGCAGCACGGGAGCCGCGGCGGCGACCGAGACGGTCTCGCGAGCGGGCTCCTCCTTCTTCTCGACCGGAGCCGGCGCGGGCGCCGACGAGCCGAACGTGGCGCCCGGCAGGGTCGGCATGGGGGCGCGCCCCGCCATCGACGGCACCTCGATGCGCGCCTGCGGCTCGCCGCCGTCGAAGCCCGCCGCGATCACCGTGACGCGCACCTCGTCGCCGAGCGTGTCGTCGATCACGGTGCCGAAGATGATGTTGGCCTCGGGGTGCGCGGCCTCCTTGACCAGCTGAGCCGCGTCGTTGATCTCGAAGATGCCGAGGTTCGAGCCGCCCTGGATCGACAGGAGCACGCCGTGCGCGCCCTCGATCGAGGCCTCGAGCAGCGGCGATTCGACCGCGAGCTCGGCCGCCTTGATGGCCCGGTCGGCGCCGCGCGCCGAGCCGATGCCCATGAGCGCCGAGCCGGCGCCCTGCATGACGGACTTGACGTCGGCGAAGTCGAGGTTGATGAGGCCCGGCGTGGTGATCAGGTCGGTGATGCCCTGCACACCGGCGAGGAGAACCTGGTCGGCGGTCGCGAACGCCTCGACCATCGAGATGCCGCGGTCGCTGATCTCGAGCAGGCGGTCGTTCGGCACGACGATGAGCGTGTCGACCTCTTCCTTCAGCGTGGCGACGCCCGCCTCCGCCTGGCTCTGGCGGCGGCGGCCCTCGAACGAGAAGGGCTTGGTCACGACGCCGATGGTCAGGGCGCCGATCGACTTCGCGATGCGCGCGACCACCGGCGCGCCGCCGGTGCCGGTGCCGCCGCCCTCGCCCGCCGTGACGAAGACCATGTCGGCGCCCGCGAGCGCCTGCTCGATCTCCTCGGCGTGGTCCTCGGCCGCGCGGCGACCCACCTCGGGGTCAGCGCCGGCACCGAGGCCGCGCGTGAGCTCGCGGCCCACGTCGAGCTTGACGTCAGCGTCGCTCATCAGCAGCGCCTGCGCGTCGGTGTTGACGGCGATGAACTCGACTCCACGGAGACCGAGCTCGATCATGCGGTTTACGGCGTTGACGCCACCGCCGCCGACGCCGACGACCTTGATCACGGCGAGGTAGTTCTGGTTCTGGCTCATGCCGGCCTCCGATTGCTGTCGAACCCTGGTCTCATCCCGGAACCTTCACCCTCTACATGAGAGTTAAAGTATTGCCCGGTATGCAATTCCTTCCATGAAGGTATGCGCGCCGCGCGCTCGAATCCGGATTGGCCGTGGGCGTGTCGCGAGTCGTGTCGCGAAATGGCGTGACGAGCCGTCTGCGCGGTTCGCGAGAGGTCAGCCGACGCTGATCGAGCCGGGCGACGAGACGTCGTAGTAGGAGTAGCCGTCGGGCGCGGCGAGCAGCGCGATGGCCTTCTTGACGGAGTCGTCCGCGCTCCCCCACAGCACCTCGGTGCCGTCGTGCAGGATGAGCGTGACGTCGTCCGGCGTCGTCGCGCGCGCCTCCGCGACGAGCCCGTGCACGTCATCCGGCAGGGTGCGCAGCACCTGGCCGATCGCCTCGAAGGCGGGCGACGCGAGCCCGCCGCGGGCGTCGATCAGCGGCTGATCCTCGGGCCGCGCGCCGCCCGAGGCGAGCACCACCCCGGCCGCGTCGACGGTCGTGAAGCCGGCGTCCGAGCGCACGACGCCGATCGGCGTGCGCTCCCGGATCCGCACGATCAGATCGTGCGGCGGTCGGGCCTCGAGCGTGTAGGTCTCGATCAGAGGGAACGTCACGAGCGCCGCCTTGACCTCGGCGTGGTCCACGAGCGGGAGCGGCCGGCCGACCTGATCGGCCAGCGCCTCCTGCAGAGCGGCCTGGTCGATCGCGACGGCACCCTCGATCGTGATCCGCTGCACCGCGAACAGTGGGCTGTAGGCGGCGCCGACGCTCCCGATCACGAGCAGCAGCAGCGCCGACAGCGACGCGATCCAGATCATCCGGCGGCGGCGCGAGCGCGCCGTGAAGCGCCGGATCTCGGAGCGCAGCGCACGGCGGCGCGCGCGGGTCGCGCGCCAGACGTCGCGCCATCCGGTCGGCTGCGCCCCGGCCTCCTCGGCCCGCGGCTCGGGGGCGTCCGGCTCGTTCGGCACATCCTGCGGCGGCGGCGCGTCGCCCTCCTCGGCCCGGCGCCGGCGGAACGGCAGCACGGGCGCGCGACGACGCGGCTCGTCGTCGAGGGCGACGAGGCCCTCGGGATCGGCGTGCGGATCCCGCGCGTCCCGCCGCTCGGGCGGGGGCAGCGGGCCGGGGCGCCTCATGCTCCCGCGTTCTCGCTTCCGCGCAGCGACTCCAGCACCTGCGGGATGATCTGGTAGACGTTGCCGCAGCCGAGCGTGATGACGTAGTCGCCCTCGCGCGCGACGGAGGCGGTGTAGTCGGCCGCCTCCTGCCAGTCGGCGACGAAGTGCACGCGCTCGGGGTCCTCGAACTTCGAGCTGACGAGCTCGCCCGTGACGCCCGGGATGGGATCCTCGCGCGCGCCGTACACGTCGAGCACGACCGTGTGGTCGGCCAGCTCCTCGAGCACATGCGCGAACTCACCCGCCATGAGCTGGGTGCGCGAGTAGGTGTGCGGCTGGTGCACCGCGATGATGCGCCCGTCGCCGACCACGGTCCGCGCGGCGCTCAGGGCGGCGGCGACCTCGGTCGGGTGGTGCGCGTAGTCGTCGTAGACGCGCACGCCGCGCTCGGCTCCGTGCAGCTCGAAGCGGCGGACCGTGCCGGCGAACCCGGCGGTGACCGCCTCGAGGGCGGCGTCGAGCTCGTGGCCGAGCGCGATCAGCACGGCGACGGCTCCGGCGGCGTTGATCGCGTTGTGTGCGCCGGGCACCGCGAGGCGCCCCGTGGCGCTGCGTCCGCCGTGCGTGAGGGTGAACGCGACGGGCCCCTCGGTGACGATGTCGGTGATCCGGACGTCGGCGTCCTGGGCCTGCCCGAACGTGATGACGTTGCGGTGGCTCAGCCCCGAGCGCACGCGCTGGGCGCCCGCGTCGTCCGACGAGATCACGACGGCCTCGCGCGCCGCGTCGGCGAAGCGCACGAACGCCGCATCGAACGCGTCGTGCGAGCCGTAGTGGTCGAGGTGGTCGGCGTCGACGTTCGTGATCAGCACGATCGACGTGTCGTACAGCAGGAACGAGCCGTCGGACTCGTCGGCCTCGATCACGAACAGCTCATCCGATCCGGAGTCGCTCGAGACGCCGAGCCCCGCGATCACGCCGCCGTTGACGAAGCTCGGATCGGCGCCGAGGCCGCGCAGGCCCGTCACGATCATGCCGGTCGACGTGGTCTTGCCGTGAGCGCCCGCGACGGCGACCAGGCGGCGCCCGCCGATCAGCCAGTGCAGGGCCTGCGAGCGGTGGATGATCGGCAGCCCGCGCTCCTTGGCGAGCAGGTACTCGGGGTTCTCGGGCCAGATCGCGCCCGTGAAGATCACCGTGTCGGCGTCGCCGAGGTTCGCCGCGTCGTGGCCGACGTGCACGGTGGCGCCCAGCGCCTCGAGGTCGCGCAGGTTCTGGCTGTCGGAGCGGTCGGAGCCGGAGACCTTCACGCCGCGCGCGAGGAACATGCGGGCCAGGCCCGACATGCCGGAACCGCCGATCCCGATGAAGTGGGCGGCGCCGATGTGCTCGGGGATCGGGGTGCTGAGGTCGGGTCTGATCATGGCCCCTCGAGTCTAAGTCGGCGCGGCCCTGCCCCGGTCCCGGCGCGCGGCGCTCCGTCTCTCCAAGGGTGCAGCTTGCAGCCTGGGCGCGGGATCGGATCAACCGATGTGCGAGCGAAGCGAGCGTGCCCCGGATGGGGCCACCAGGCGCGAAGCGCCGGACCGCTGGAGCGAAGCGGAAGCGGTGTCGCCCGCGGAGTGGCCCGCCAGGGCCCGACGCGTGCGACGCTAAAGAACTCTGTCGATCATCGCGATGACGTTCTCGGTGCCGTGACGCGTGCCGGCGGTCTCGGCCGCGGCGGCCATGGCGGCCAGCCGCTCCTCGTCGCCGAGGAGCGGCACGATCTCGGAGCGCACCCGGTCGGCGGTGAACTGGGCGTCCTCGATCAGGATGGCGGCCCCGGCCGCGAGCGACGCGCTCGCGTTGAGCCGCTGCTCGCCGTTGCCGACCGCGTACGGCACGTACACCGCGGGGATGCCGAGCGCGGCGATCTCGCTCACGGTCGACGCGCCGGAGCGCGACACAACGAGGTCCGCCAGGGCGAACGCCAGGTCCATCCGGTCCACGTAGCGGCGCAGCGCGTAGCCCTCGGCCTGCGGGTCGGGCAGGTCCGACCGCTCCCCCGTGATGTGCAGCAGCTGCCATCCGGTGTTGAGGATGTCGCGCCACGACTCGGCGAGGGCCGTGTTGATCCGCAGCGCCCCGAGTGAGCCGCCGAACGCCAGGAGGGTCTTCTTGTCGGGGTCGAGCCCGAAGTGCTCCGCGGCCTCCGCGCGGAGCGCCGCGCGGTCGAGCCCGACGATCTCCGGGCGCAGCGGCATCCCGACGACCTCGGCGCGGCGCAGGGGCGTGCCGGCGAACGCCACGCCCACGCCGGCGGCGCGGCGCGCGCCGAGCACGTTGGCCAGGCCGGGGCGGGCGTTCGCCTCATGCACCACGAAGGGCACGCGCTCGCGGCGCGCGGCGACGTAGGCGGGTGCCGCCGCGTAGCCTCCGAAGCCGACAACCACGTCGACGCCCCGATCCCGGATGTACCCGCGCACCCGACCGACGGCCCGCTGGAAGCGCACCGGGAAGGCCGCCGCGTCCGAGTTCGGGCGGCGCGGGAACGGCACCTTCTCGACGATCAGCAGCTCGTATCCGCGCTCGGGCACCAGGCGCGCCTCGAGCCCCTCGCGCGTGCCGAGCACGAGCACCTCCGCCTCGGGATCGCGGCGGCGCAGACCGTCCGCGACGGCGAGCAGGGGGTTCACGTGGCCGGCGGTGCCGCCGCCGGCGAGCAGGTAGGTCGTCACCTCTTCAGTCTCGCAGGCCGCGCGGAGCGCCCCGTTCCGGCCACCCGCTCGGAGCCCGCTCCCCGGCCCGTGCCCGCGCCCCGCGCCGCGGCGCGCGCGGCGCCGCCCGGCGCGGCGACGTGCGGCGCCGGAAGGGTGCGCGCGAACGCGAGGAGCACGCCGCACGCCGCGAGCACCGCGACGAGCGAGCTGCCGCCCGCCGACATGAACGGCAGCGGGACGCCGAGCACCGGGAACACGCGCAGCACGACGCCGATGTTGATGAGCGCCTGCCCCAGGATCCACACCGTGATGCCGCCCGCCGCGATCTTGACGAACGGGTCGTCGCTGTTGCGGATGATCCGGAAGGCGCCGACCGCGAAGGTCGCGAACAGGGCCAGCACCACCACGCAGCCGATCAGGCCGAGCTCCTCGCCCACGATCGCGAAGATGTAGTCGTCGCCGATCGCCGGCAGCCAGCTGTACTTCTCGACCGAGTTGCCGAGGCCGACGCCGAAGACGCCGCCGCTCGCGAGGCCCCAGATGCCGTGCAGCGGCTGGTAGCAGTCGTCGAGGTAGTCGCAGTTCGGGTCGAGGAAGCTCATGATCCGGGCCATGCGGTTGGGGCTCGTCACGGCGAGCGCCGTCACCGCGACCACGCCGAGCAGCACGGGGAGCGCGAAGATGCGCAGCCGCACGCCGGAGAAGAACAGGCACGCCAGCACGATCAGGACGAGCACCATCGACGTGCCGAGGTCGCGCCCCGCGAGCACCGTCCCGATCGCCAGCAGTGCGACCGGCACGAGCGGGATGAAGACGTGCTGCCACTTCGTGAGCAGCGTCCGCTTGCGGTAGAGGATCATGGCGGCCCACAGCGCCAGCGCGAGCTTGAGGAGCTCGGACGGCTGGACCGAGAACCCCGCGATGTCGAGCCAGTTGCGGTTGCCGTAGACCTCGACGCCGAGCGGCGTGAAGACCAGCAGCTGCACCGCGATCGCCACGCCGAGCGCGATCCACGCGATCCGGCGGAAGAACAGCACGGGCAGCCGGCTGACCACGAACATCGCCGCGATCCCGAGCATCGCGAATGCCCCCTGCTGCAGGCCGTCGTTGTAGGGGCTCTGGCCCGCACTCAGGGACGTTGCCGTCGTGGCCGACGTGACCATCACGACTCCGAAGCCGGTCAGCAGCAGCGCGGTCGACACCACCAGCAGGAACTCCAGCGGCACCGGCGCGAAGACGCGGCCCAGCGTGACGCGCGCGGTCAGCGCGCCCGAGCGGTCGGGGTCAGGCGTCGCCGGGGGTCGCGTCGTCGTCGTGCTGCTCACGCTGCGCTCCCCCTTCGATCCAATCCCTCACCGCGGCCGCGAAACGGGCCCCGCGGTCGTCGTAGCCGGTGAACTGGTCGAACGACGCGGCGGCCGGTGCCAGCAGCACCACGTCGCCCTCGCCCGCCACCCGCGCCGCCAGCTCGACGGCCCGCGCCATGACGTTCTCAGTCTCGGTGTGGTCGACCTCGAACACGGGCACCGCGGGCGCGTGTCGCGCGAACGCCGCGAGCACCTCCGAGCGCTCGACGCCGATCACGATCGCGGCCCGGGCTCCGGCTCCCCGCTGGGCCACGAGCTCGCCGATGTCGACGCCCTTGAGCTGCCCGCCGACGATCCACACGGCGCCGGGATACGCGGCGAGCGACGAGGCGGCCGCGTGCGGGTTGGTGGCCTTGGAGTCGTCGACCCAGGTCACGCCGCCGTCGCGTCCGACCACCTCGATGCGGTGCGGATCCAGGCGGAAGCCCTCGAGCGCCGACCGGATGGCCGCGGGCTCGACGTCGAGCGAGCGCGCGAGCGCCGACGCGGCCAGGATGTTCGCCACGATGTGCGGCGCCGACAGGCCCCGCTCGGCGAGCGCCTCGACCGTGGTGAGCTCGAGGGCCGACGTGCGCCGCTCCTCGAGGAACGCGCGGTCGACCAGGATGCCCTCGATCACGCCGAGCTCGCTCGGGCCGGGCACGCCGAGGTCGAAGCCGATCGCTCGAGCGCCCTCGACGACGTCGGCGTCCTCCACCATCCGCAGCGTGGCGTCGTCGGCCTTGTTGTACACGGCCGCGATCTGCGCGTGCCGGTAGACGACGGCCTTGGCGTCGCGGTAGGCGTCGAACGAGCCGTGCCAGAGCAGGTGGTCGTCGGCCAGGTTCAGGCACACGGCCGCGTGCGGCGACGGCGAACCGGCGTCGTCGTTCAGCCCGAGGTACCAGAGCTGGTGGCTGGAGAGCTCGACGACGAGCACGTCGAAACCGGCCGGGTCGCGCACGGCGTCGAGGATCGGGACGCCGATGTTGCCGCAGGGCGCGGCGCGCAGCCCGCCCTCGACCAGCATCGTGGCGGTCAGACGCGTCGTGGTGGTCTTGCCGTTCGTTCCGGTGATGAACACCCAGTCGGCGGGCGTGCCGTCGGCGCGCACGACCTTGTCGCGCACGCGCCACGCGAGCTCGATGTCGCCCCAGAGCGGCACCCCGGTCTCGCGCGCCCACGCCACGACCGGGTGCGACGGCGGGAAGCCGGGCGAGGCGACGACGACCTCGGGGGCGAAGTCGACCAGCTCCGCAGGCACCTCGGACAGGTCCCCCTGCCACAGCCGTGCGCCGACGACGGGCACCAGTCGCGCGTACTCCTCCGCGGCGGTCTCCGTCACGACGAGCACGTCCGCGCCGAGCTCGGCGAGCGTGTCCGCGACCGAGAAGCCCGTCGACGCGAGGCCCAGCACGGCGACGCGCAGGCCCTTCCAGTCCGCGTTCCAGCTGGTGAGCGACGCGAGGCGATCCGAAGAGGTCATGTGCGAGAGAGCCATTCGACGTAGAACAGGCCGATGCCGCTCACGGCGAGCAGGCCCGCGATGATCCAGAACCGGGCGACGATCGTGACCTCAGGCCAGCCGCGCATCTCGAAGTGGTGGTGGATCGGGCTCATCAGGAACAAGCGCTTGCCGCGCGTGGCCTTGAAGTACAGGCGCTGCAGGATGACCGAGCCCGACGAGATGACGAACAGGCCGGCGATCAGCAGCCCCAGCAGCTCGGTGCGGGTCAGGACCGCCATCGCGGTCACGACACCGCCGATCGCCATCGAGCCCACGTCGCCCATGAACACCTGCGCCTTGGGCGCGTTCCACCACAGGAAGCCGACCAGCCCGCCCACGAGCGCGGCGGACACGATCGCGAGGTCCAGCGGATCGCGCGTGCTGTAGCAGGCGGGCATCAGGTCCGGCTCGAGGATCAGGCGCGTGCAGGCCTGGTTGAACTGCCAGAAGGCGATGAGGCTGTACGCGCCGACCACGAAGACGCCGGCGCCCGCCGCGAGGCCGTCCAGGCCGTCGGTCAGGTTGACGCTGTTGGAGAAGCCCGTGCCGAGCAGCGACAGCCACGCCAGGTACAGCAGCCAGCCCAGGATGGGTCCGAGCGCCATGAACGACAGGACGGGGATGTCGCGGAAGAACGAGATGAACCCGGAGCCGGGCGTCTGGCCGAACGAGTTCGGGAAGTTGAGCGCGGCGATCGCGAACGGGACGATCGCGAAGACCTGGCCGGCGATCTTGCGCCAGCCGCTGAGCCCGTCGTAGTGGTTCTGCTTGACCTTCAGGTAGTCGTCGATGAACCCGACGGCGCCGAACGACACCATGAGCCAGATCACGAGCGAGCCGGAGGGCGTCGGCGGGTTGCCGCCCGCGAAGCATCCGATCAGATAGCCGAGCACGGTGCCGACGATGAAGATCGTGCCGCCCATGGTGGGCGTGCCGCGCTTGACCTCGTGGTCGGGGGCGAGCATCTTCGCGCTCGCGACGCGGATCGGCTGGGCCCAGCCCCACTGGCGGAACAGCCGCAGGAAGACCGGGGTGAGGAAGAGCGAGAACGCCAGGGAGATCGCCGCCGCCGTCAGGAGTGATCTCACGAGAACGATTCTCCCAGACGATCGCCGAGGAGCCGGAGCCCCGCGGAGTTGGAGGACTTCACGAGCACGCGGTCGCCGTCGCGCAGCTCTCCGCGGAGGTACTCGTACGCGGCGTCCGCGTCCTCGAAGAACACGGCCTCATCGCTCCACGAGCCCTCGGCGACGGCCGCGAGGTAGAGGCTGCGCGCCTCCTGCCCGACCACGACGATGCGCGGGATGCGCAGCCGCACGGCGAGCAGGCCGATCTTGGCGTGCTCCTCGTGGGCGTACTCGCCGAGTTCGCTCATGGCGCCCAGGACGGCGACCATCCGCTCGTCCGGGCCGGTGATCTGCGCGAGCGTGCGCAGGGCGGCCGCCATGGAGTCCGGGCTGGCGTTGTAGGCGTCGTTGATGATGCGCACACGGTCGCCGCCCATGACCTGCATGCGCCAGCGCTCCGCGAGCTCGACCGTGCCGATCCGCTCGACGGCCGCCTCGGGCGCCACGCCCATCGCGACGGCCGCCGTGATGGCCGCCAGCGCGTTCTTGACGTGGTGCGCGCCGAGCACGCGGAGGTGGAGCGGGAACGAGCGGCCGTCGACCGTGATCGTCGCGTGCGTGCCGTCGGCCGTCACCTTCAGGTCGGACGCGCGCACGTCGGCGGTCTCGGCCTCGCCGAACCACCGGATCCCGAGCCCGCGCTCCTCGGCGATGGAGGACATGCCGGCCACGCGGGGGTCGTCGGCGTTCAGGACGGCGGTGCCGCCGTCGCGGACGGCCGAGACGAGCTCGGACTTCGCGCGCACGGTCGCCTCGATGCCGCCGAAGCCGCCGGCATGCGCCATGCCGACCATGAGCACGACGCCCACGTCGGGCGTGACGAGGCCCGCGAGCCGCGCGATCTGGCCCTTGTCGTCCGCGCCGAACTCGCACACCAGGTACCGGGTGTCCTCGGTGACGCGGAGCATCGTGAGCGGCGCGCCCACCGCGTTGTTGTACGACCCGACCGGCGCGACGGTCTCGCCCTCGGGGCGCAGCACGGTCGCGAGCATGTTCTTGGTGGTCGTCTTGCCGTTGGATCCGGTGATGCCGACGATCCGCAGGTCCCCGCGGGCGCGCACGCGCCCGACGACCTCGCGCGCGAGCGCGGCGATGGCCGCGACGACGTCGGGCACGACGATCTGGGTCACGGGCTCGTCGACGACGCGCTCCACGAGCGCCAGCACGGCGCCCTTCTCGATGGCCGCGCCGACGAACAGGTGGCCGTCGGTCGTCTCGCCGGGCTTGGCGACGAAGACGCCCCCGGGCGCCATGGCGCGCGAGTCGGTGTCGACCGCGCCGGAGACGACCGTCTCGGCGGTGTCGGCGCCGTGCAGGCGCAGCTCTCCGTCGACCGCGGCGGCGATCTCCGACAGGGACAGGGCGATCATGCGGTCACTACCTCCGTGAGGCGCTCATGCCCTGCGGGGAGCGGGGCGCGCATCACTTGAACTTGGGGAGCTTGGTCTCGGGCTCGGAGGCCCCCGGCAGGACGCGCTGGTCCTTCAGGACGTACTCCATGGCCTTCTGCAGGGCGGGCGCCGTGGCCGCAGAAGAGGTTACCCGCTTCGGTTCGTCGAGCGTAATCATGACCACGTACTGGGGGTCTTCGGCGGGCGCGAAGCCCACGATGCTCGTGAAGTAGATGCCCGACTTGTAGCGCCCGTTGCCGTCGGTCTTCTGGGCCGTTCCGGTCTTGGCGGCGATGCTGTAGCCCGGCACCTTGATCTGCTCGGCCACGGGGCCCTGGAAGCCGACGTTCTCGAGCATCAGGCGCACGTCCTCGGCCGTGTCCTCGCTCAGGATGCGCTCCGGCTCGCCGGGGTCCATCGTGGTCAACTCGCCGTCGGGCGAGGTGCACGACTCGATGAGGCTGAGCGGCACGCGGACGCCGCCGTTCGCGATGGTCTGGTACGCGCTGACGACCTGCGGGATGGTCGCCGTGAAGGCCTGTCCGAACGTCGTGGCGTAGTGCGTCTGGTTGTCCCACTCGGACGCCGGGCGGATCCAGCCGTTCTCCTCGCCGGGGAAGCCCACGACGGCGCCCCCGCCGATGCCGAACCGCTTGAGCCACTCGTAGCGCTTCTCGTCGGGAAGCAGCTCGCCGAACTTCGACAGGGCGACGTTCGACGAGTCGATCAGCGCGCCGGCGAGCGTGTAGGTGTAGGTCGGGTGCTGGAACGAGTCCCCGACGCGCGCGCCGTTGGGGAACTGCTCCCAGCCGGCGGCCGTGGTGGTGCTCAGGGGCGTCGCGACGCCCTCCTCGAGCAGCATCGCGGCAGTGATCGGCTTGAAGGTCGATCCCGGCTCGAAGACGGTGCCGAAGATCAGTGAGCCGCGGTACGTGGGGTCGGACGCCAGCACATCGTTGGGGTCCATGGAGGGGTACTGCGCGGCCGCGCGGATCTGGCCGGTCTGCACGTCGACGACCGTCACGGTGCCCGCGACGGCGCGCTGGTTCTGCGTCTCCTCGGCGATCATCTGCTCCATGTACCACTGCAGATCCGAGTCGAGCGTGAGCTGCACCTGCCCGCCGTCGACCGCGGGCGTCACCTGCTCGGAGCCCGGGATGCGGATGCCGTCGGCCCCGCCCTTCGCGAACGTGACCTCGCCGTCCTTGGCCTCGAGGCACGAGTCCTGCGCGAGCTCGATGCCGGCGAGCGGGTCGCCGTCGTTGGACTCGAAGCCGATGAGGTTCCCCGCCACCGCGCCGTTGGGGTAGGTCCGCGACGGCTTGGGGTCGTACACCAGGTACGGCAGCTCGAGCTCGCGGAGCGCCTGGTACTGCGCGGTCGACAGGTTCTTCGCGAGCTGCGCCCAGCGTGCGTCCGGATCTGCCTCGAGCGTGTCGGCGACGATCCGCTTGATCTCGTCGGCCGACGTGCCGGAGACCTGCGCGATGAGGTCCGCCTGCTCGTCCCACGTCTGCGTGTACTCCGTGCCGTCCTCGCGCGTGCGCTCGATGTCGCCCACGAGGGCGGGGTCGATCGCGAGGTCGTACCGCATGGTGCTGCTGGCCAGCACGACGCCGTCCGCGTCGACGATCGTGCCGCGGGTGCCCCACAGCTTCTCGCTGCCGGTCATGTTGCCGGTGCGCTGCGAGTCCGCGATGTGGTCGTCGGCGTGCACGACCTGGATGTCGATCAGCCGCACGACGAAGCCCGCCAGCACGATCAGGACCAGAGCCGCGGCGACCATCGTGCGACGGCGGGCCGAGCGCTTGGCGATCGGATTCATCGGGCTCCCCTGCTGTGCGGCGCGGTGGGTCTGGGTGGATCGTATGGTCAGCGGGTGGTCGGGCTCGGGAGACCCTCCGTGAGGGGAGGCGGAAGCTCCGCTGCGGCCTTCTCGGCTGCGGCCTTCTCGGTCTCGGCCTTCTGAGCGCCCTGGTCGGCGGCCGCCGCCTTCTTCCCGGCCTCCGCCGAACCCCCGGCGACGGGCGTCGCGACCGGCTTGCGCTCGAGCAGGGCGTTGCCGACCGCGGCGCGCTTGCCGGCATCCACGGTCGAGACGGTGCCCGCGGCCTCGCCCTCGCCCACGATCGCGCCGTCGCTCAGCCGCAGGTAGCTGGGCGAGGCGTCGATCACCATGCCGAGCGACGCGGCCTTGGACGCGAGGTGCTGCGGCGAGCTCAGGCCCGCGACCTCGTCGCGCAGCTCCTGGGCCTGCAGCGTCGCCGTGCGGCGCTCCTGGTTCAGCGCCGCGAGCTCGTACGTCGACTGGGTCGTGAGCACGGACAGTCCCATCTGGGCGACCGCGATCGCCACGGCGCCGCCGAACGCGACGACCGCGTACCCCAGCTTGGGGCGGCGGCGCGGCGCGGGCGCCGGAACGGCGTGGAGCCGGCGGCCGGGCGCGCGCTCGGGGGCCGGACGGGGCTGCGGTGCCGCCGCGCGCAGCACGGCGGCCGTGTTCGCGGCGCTCATGCCGCCTCCCTCACTCGTTCGATGGCGCGCAGCCGCACGGGCTTGGCGCGGGGGTTGCGGGCCGCCTCCTCGTCGCCGGCGAGCTCGGCGCCCTTGACGATCAGCCGGAACTGCGGCGCGTGCTCCGGCAGCTCCATGGGCAGGCCCTTCGGCGCGGTCGACGCGGTCGCCTCCGCGAACAGCCGCTTCACGAAGCGGTCCTCGAGCGACTGGTACGACAGCACCACGAGACGCCCGCCGACCGACAGCGTCCGCAGCGCCGCCGGGATGGCGCGCTCGAGCGCGGCGAGCTCGCCGTTCACCTCGATGCGCAGCGCCTGGAACACGCGCTTGGCCGGGTGCCCGGCGTTCTTCAGAGCCGCCGGAGTGGCGGCCTGCAGGATGTCCACCAGCCGGCCCGAGCGCACGATGGGCGCCTCCTGCCGCGCGGAGATGATCGCGCGCGCGTAGCGCCCGGCGAGCTTCTCCTCGCCGTAGCGCTCGAAGATCCGCCGCAGGTCGCCCTCGCCGTACGTCGCGAGCACATCGGCGGCGGTGATGCCCTGGGTCGGGTCCATCCGCATGTCGAGCGGGGCGTCCTGCGCGTACGCGAAGCCGCGGTCCGCCTCGTCCAGCTGCAGGGAGGACACGCCCAGGTCGTACAGGATGCCGTCGGCGTGGTCGTACCCGGCCGACGCGAGAGCATCGGCGATGCCGTCGTAGACGGTGTGGACGAGCGTGATCCGGTCGGCGAAGGGCGCGAGCCGCTCGCCCGCGATGCGCAGCGCGGCCGGGTCGCGGTCGAGGCCGACCTGCCGGATGTGCGGGAAGCGCTCCAGGAACGCCTCGGAGTGCCCGCCCATGCCGAGCGTGCCGTCGACGTAGACCGCGCCGTCGCGCTGGAGCGCGGGGCCGAGCAGCTCGACGCAGCGCTCGAGCATGACGGGGATGTGGATGTCGCGGAGGTTCATGATGCGTCGGGGCTGGTGTCGATCCGAGGGGCTCCCCCGGCTCTGATCCCCATCCGCTCGACCTGGCGCCGGGGAAGTGCGTCAGGGCTGCGGGTGGGAGTCACAACCGGGGGTGCGTCTCAGAACAGTCCCGGGATCACCTCCTGCTCCATCTCCGAATAGCTCTCTTCGTTGCTCTCGAGGTACGCGTTCCACGCGGCCGCGTCCCAGATCTCCGCGTGCGCGCCGACGCCCGTCACGACGAGCTCCTTCTCGAGCCCGGCGTACGTGCGCAGGTGCTGCGGGATCGTGATCCGGTTCTGGCCGTCGGGGGTCTCGGCGCTCGCTCCGGACAGGAACATGCGCAGGAAGTCGCGCGCCTGCTTGTTGCTCAGGGGGGCCTGACGCACGCGCTCGTGGACCTGCTCGAACTCGGCCGTGCTGAACACGTACAGGCAGCGTTCCTGTCCGCGCGTCACGACGACGCCTCCGGCCAGCTCCTCGCGGAACTTCGCGGGGAGGATGACGCGGCCTTTGTCGTCGAGCTTGGGGGTGTGGGTACCCAACAGCATCGGCCTTCACCCCCCTTCGTCCGGCCGGTCCCGAGGATGCCCCCACTTTACTCCACTTCCCCCCACTGTCTAGAGAGGACGGCGATATTCTTCCCGGCGCGCCGCCGCGGCTTCCTTGGAATTCCGCAGTGGAGCGCCGGTGGAGCGCGGTGGAGGGATTTCGGCGGGTCCAGTCGCTCGACCAGCGTGGGCGGATGCCGGCTTCGACTCGCTTCGCTCGCTCAGCCCGTTTCGACTCCGGCGCTGGCGCGCCTCCGCTCAACGACCGAGGGGATGCCCGTTTCGTCTCCGGCGCCGGCGCGCCTCCGCTCAACGACCGGGGGGATGCCCGTCTCGTCTCCGGCGCCGGCGCGCCTCCGCTCAACGACCGGGGGGGGAATGCCCGTTTCGACTGCGGCGCCGGCGCGCCTCAACAACGACCGAACCTGAAGTCCGAGATCTACCGTCGTGCGAGCGAAGCGAGCGTGCCGCGGATGCGGCCCCCGCAGCGCGAAGCGCTGCCGAACGGAGCGTCAGCGACGTTCTCGCTCGCGAAGGGCCCCCGAAGGGGCGCCCGCACGCGTGCGACCGCTTCTCAAAAAGAAAGCGCCGACCCGGAGGTCGGCGCTCAGGTGGAGCGAGAGGGAGGGTCAGCCGTCGCCGTTGTGACGGCGGTCCCACCGCTCGTTCATGCGGTCCATGAACGATCCGCCGCGGTTGCCGCGCGCGGCGGTGGTGCGGCCGGCGCGCGTGGTCGGGGTGCTGCCGCGGACCGGGGTGACGCCGAAGATCACGCCGCCGAGCATGGCGGCGAATCCCGCGACTCCGAGCACGAGTCCCGCGGCGAGGCTCGTGCCCCACAGGGCGATACCGGCGACGATCGCGCCGAGGCCGACGAGCACGAGGATCGCGCCGACGACCAGGTTGCGGTAGCTCAGGACCGGCGCGCCCACGGGCGCGCTGACGACATCTGCATCGTTCTGCATGAGATGGCGCTCCATCTCATCCAGCAGACGCTGCTCCTGCTCGGAGAGTGGCATCGGGTCCCCCTCGGGTGGGTGTGGCTGACCATCATTCTAGTCGCCGGGCGGAGAACTAGGCTAGACCCGTGGCCGCCCCTCTCCCCCTTGTCGAAGCGATCTCCCAGCGGCTCGATAGCTTCGCGTCCGGACGCCGCGACGAGGCCCGCGAACTGGGCCCGGAAGCGGTCGATTTCACCGAGCACGCGATCGCCGCGCTGGACGGCGGGAAGCGCCTTCGCGGGCGGTTCTGCTGGTGGGGCTGGCGCGGCGTGGCGGGTTCGGACGCGGGGTCCGGCGTCGACGGCGACGCCGTCGTGGGCGTGTGCGCGGCGCTCGAGGTGTTCCAGGCGGCCGCACTCGTGCACGACGACCTGATCGACAACTCCGACACCCGCCGAGGCCGCCCGTCGGCGCACCGCGCGCTGGAGTCGGGTCATCGCGACGCGGGCTGGAGCGGCGACGCGGCCGCGTACGGTCGCGCGGGTTCGGTGCTGCTGGGGGACCTGCTGGTCGCGTGGAGCGACGACCTGCTCGAGGAGTCTCTCGCGCGGCTGTCGGATCCGGCCGCGGCGGCAGTGGCGCGCGGCGAGTACGCGCGCATGCGGCGGGATGTCACCGTCGGGCAGTTCCTCGACATCGCGGAGGAGTCCGCGTGGAGCACGGCCCCGGATGACGCGCACGCGGAGCGCGCGCTGCGCGTGGCGTCCTACAAGTCGGCGCGCTACAGCGTGCAGCAGCCGCTCGTGATCGGCGCCGCCCTGGCGGGTGCCGATGCCGTGCAGCGCGAGGCGCTGCGCGCGTTCGGCCATCCCCTGGGCATGGCGTTCCAGCTGCGGGACGACGTGCTGGGCGTCTTCGGCGAGCCGGCCGAGACCGGCAAGCCCGCCGGCGACGACCTCCGCGAGGGGAAGCGCACGGCGCTCGTCGCCTTCGCGCGCGCCGCCGCTTCGGCGGCGGACCGGGCCCGGATCGACGCGCTCCTGGGGGACCCGGCGCTGTCTGACGACGACGTCGCGGCCCTGCGCGGCGCGATCCAGAGCTCGGGCGCGCTGGACCGGGTCGAGCAGCTGATCGTCGACTTCGCCGCCGAGGCCGACGCGGCCCTCGCGGCGGCGCCGCTGGATCCCGAGGCGGCCGGTGAGCTCCGCCGACTGGCCCGCGCGGCGACGCACCGCCGCGCCTGACGCGCGGCGCTCGCTCAGGCCAGGGTCTGGGCGACGCGGCGCACCTCGGCCTTGCGGCCGGCGCGCAGCGCCTCGATCGGCGCGACGCCGATGGAGTCCTCGGGGGTCAGCAGCCAGTCGATCGACTCGTCGTCGCTGAAGCCCACGTCGTGCAGCACGATCAGCGTGCCGCGCAGGGACGACAGGAGCGCGCCGTCGAGGAAGAACACGGCCGGCACCTTGAGCGGGCCCTCGCGACGGGATCCGACGATGGCCTTCTCGTCGAGCAGGCGGCGCACGCGCCCCGGGGTCTCGCCGAGCAGCTCGGCGACGTCGGGGAGCGTCAGCCACTCGGTGGCGACCCGCCCGTCCTGCTCGGGCGAGGGGCCGGTCTGATCGAGGGAGGAGTTGTCCGCGGTCACGGAGCAACTATCTCACCCCCGCGCGCGCCCACGCACGGCCGCCCGCGCCCTGATCACATCCGTCACATAAGTCACACCAATCCCGCACATAACACAGACCACGGCAGTTATCACAGGTTGACACGCCATCACTTCCGTGTCACGGTGTTCGGAGTCGATCCGAGGGGGACCCATCGTGCACCGTCGTCTGCCCGCGCGCGCCAGCCACGCTCGCGCCAGCCAGCCCATGCGCTCGCTCTTCACCACCGTCCCGGTGGCCATTGCGGGCTCCATCGCGCTCTCGCTGGGCGCGACGCCCGCATCCGCGGTCGAGATCAAGATGCGCGACGGCGTGCGCGAGGGCCAGTCCCCGACGGGCGCCTTCGGCCAGATCTCCGGCGCGAATGCGATCGCCGCGGCCCCGGCTCCCCGCATCGAGACGTCCGTGCGCACGGCGGCCCGCCCGGCCACCCACGTCGTGCAGCCCGGGGACACGGTCACGCGCATCGCCATCCGCGCCGGCCTCCGCACGATCGACGTGCTCACCTGGAACGGCCTGAGCTGGTCCAGCACGATCTACCCCGGCCAGGTCCTGCGCCTCACGCCGGGCGGCTCCGCCGCTCCGGCCGCCAAGCCCGCCGCGGCGAAGCCCGCCGCCGCCCCCGCCTCGTCCGGCGCGACGTACACGGTGAAGGCCGGCGACACCGTCTGGGGCATCGCGTACAACCACAAGACCACGGTCGCGGCGATCCTGCGGGCGAACGGCCTGAGCGAGTCGGCCGTGATCTACCCGGGCCAGAAGCTGAAGGTCTCGGGTTCCGCGCCCGCCGCGGCGAAGCCCGCCGCCCCCGCCTCCGCCTCGCGCGGGGTGGCGACCTCGAAGCCGGTGGCCGCCTCGGGCGCCACCTACACGGTCAAGGCCGGCGACACGGTGTGGGGCATCGCCCACAACCACGGCACCACGGTCGCCGCCCTCATCAAGCTGAACGGCCTGGGCTCCTCGGCGACGATCTTCCCCGGCCAGAAGCTCAAGGTCTCGGGCTCGTCCGCGGCCCCCGCGGCCGTCCCCGCGGCCGCGACCTCCCCCGCCCCCGCCGCCGCGCCCGCGGGCGCCAAGACGCACGAGGTCAAGGCCGGCGACACGCTCTGGGCGATCGCCGCCAAGCACGGCGCGAGCGTCGCGACGATCCTCAAGGCCAACGGCCTGTCCGAGGGCGCGATCATCTACCCCGGCCAGAAGCTCAAGCTCTCGGCGCCCACGCCGAAGCCCGCCGCGGCGACCGCGGCGGCGCAGGAGGACCCGCGCATCCAGCGCTCGGCCGTCCTCGACGCCGAGCAGGCCGAGAACGCCCGCCTCATCATCGCGGTCGGCCGTCAGCTCGGCGTGCCGGACCGCGGCATCGCGATCGCCCTGGCGACCGCGATGGTCGAGTCGAACATCCGCAACCTCGACTACGGCGACCGCGACTCGCTGGGCCTGTTCCAGCAGCGCCCGAGCGCCGGATGGGGCACGCCCGCGCAGATCCTCGACCGCGAGCGCTCGACGCGCGTCTTCTACGGCGGCCCGAGCAACCCGAACAAGGGGAACACGCGCGGTCTGCTCGACATCCGCGGCTGGCAGAGCATGGAGTTCACGGACGCGGCGCAGGCCGTGCAGATCTCGGCGTTCCCGAACCGCTACGGCCAGTGGGAGACCGCCGCGTACGGCTGGCTCGCCCAGCTCGGCTGATCCGCTCTCGAGAGGCCCGTGGGGTGCGCCGTTCCCGGCTCCCCACGGGCCTCGAACGTAGAATCCAACCGTGAGCACGAGTCAGCAGGTCGATCCCCTCATCGGGCGACTTGTCGACGGCCGGTACCGGGTCCGGGCGCGCATCGCGCGCGGCGGGATGGCCACCGTGTACGTCGCGACCGACCTGCGCCTCGAGCGTCGTGTCGCGCTCAAGGTGATGCACGGGCACCTGAGCGACGACAGCGTCTTCCAGAGCCGCTTCATCCAGGAGGCGCGCTCGGCCGCGAGGCTGTCGGACCCGCACGTCGTGAACGTGTACGACCAGGGCCAGGACGGCGAGCTCGCCTACCTGGTCATGGAGTACCTCCCGGGCATCACGCTGCGCGAGCTGCTCAAGGAGCAGCGCCGGCTCACCGTGACGCAGACCATCACGATCATGGACGCCGTGCTGTCGGGCCTGGCGGCCGCGCACCGCGCGGGTCTGATCCACCGCGACGTGAAGCCCGAGAACGTGCTGCTGGCCGAGGACGGCCGCATCAAGATCGGCGACTTCGGCCTCGCGCGCGCCACGTCCGCCAACACCGCGACAGGCCAGCAGCTGCTCGGCACGATCGCGTACCTGGCTCCGGAGCTCGTCACGCGCGGCACGGCCGACGCCCGCAGCGACATCTACGCGCTCGGCATCCTGCTCTACGAGATGCTCGCGGGCGAGCAGCCGTACAAGGGCGAGCAGCCCATGCAGATCGCCTTCCAGCACGCGACCGACTCCGTTCCGCGCCCCAGCGTCAAGAACCCCGGCGTGCCGGAGCAGCTCGACGAGCTGGTGCTGTGGGCGACCGAGAAGGACCCGGATGAGCGCCCGTCCGACGCGCAGGAGATGCTCGAGCGGCTCCGCGAGATCGAGCGCGAGCTCGGCATCGCCCCGCTGACGACCCGCAGCTCCTCCCCCGCCGCGTTCGAGACGCGTGTGCTCCCCGCCGAGGGCCTGACCTCCGGGGCCACCCGGATTCTGCCCGGCGGCCTGTCCGGCACGGGCGAGGTCACGGGAGAGCTGCCCGGCACGGGCGCGGTCGACGACCGCGACAACGCCGCACGCCTGCGCCACCGCATGGAGAAGCGCCGCCGCCGCGGGGGTCTGCTGGTCGCGCTCGTGCTGCTGCTCGCGGCCGCCGCGGGCGGCGCCGGCTGGTGGTTCGGCTCGGGCCCCGGTTCCCAGGTCGCGGTGCCATCGGTCGCCGGTCTCTCGTTCGCCGAGGCGGTCGCCGCCCTCGAGGAGCTCGAGCTGGAGGGCGTCGAGCGGGCCGAGCCCGCACTCGACGTGCCGGTCGGCGAGGCGATGTACACCGAGCCCGGTGCGGGCGAGCGGGTGGACAAGGGCGAGACGATCACGGTCGTGACCTCCTCCGGCCCCGCGCCCGTCGAGCTCGGCTCGTTCGAGGGCCTGTCGCTGGCCGACGCGCAGCGGGTGCTCGGCGAGCAGCACATCTCGTACGACGACGCCGAGAACCTCGAGCTCTACTCCGACGCCCCGGACGACCAGGTCATCGGCCTGGAGATCATCCCGGCCGGCACGGAGGAGCGCGTGCCGTGCTTCGAGGGCTGCGCGGCGCACCAGGGCGACGCCGCCGACTTCGTCGTGTCGCTCGGGCCGCTGCCCGACGTGACCGGACGCCCGATCGGCGAGGCGCAGAAGACCCTCGAGGACGCCGGGCTCACCGTGACCGTGGCCGAGGAGTACAGCGAGACCGTCGCCGCCGACACCGTCATCCGCGTCGAGCCGCGCGCGGAGGAGGGCAACTGGCGCCCCGGGGATGCGATCACGATCGTCAACTCGCTCGGGCCGCAGCTGTTCGAGGTGCCCAACGTCGTGGGCCTGACCCGTGACGAGGCCGTGAACGCGCTCTCCGCGAACTTCGAAGTCGCCGGTGTGGTCTTCCCCTGGAACATCGCGATGAACGAACACACCGAGGTCAAGTCCCAGTCGGTGGAGGCGGGCAGCTGGCACCGCGCGGGCACGACCGTCGAGATCTCGATCGACCTGCGCGACTGACGACCGGAAAGCCGAACGCCCCGGATCTCGCGAGGAGATCCGGGGCGTTCCGCGTACGCGCTCAGCGCTTCTCGAGCTCCTCCGCCACGAGGAAGGCCAGCTCGAGCGACTGCATGTGGTTCAGGCGCGGGTCGCACAGCGACTCGTAGCGCGTCGCGAGCGTGGCCTCGTCGATCTGCTCGGATCCGCCCAGGCACTCCGTGACGTCGTCGCCCGTGAGCTCGACGTGGATGCCGCCCGGGTACGTCCCGACGGCGCGGTGCGCCTCGAAGAAGCCGCGGACCTCGTCCACGACGTCGTCGAAGCGGCGCGTCTTGTAGCCGGTCGGCGTCGTGATGCCGTTGCCGTGCATGGGGTCGGTGACCCACAGCGGCAGGGCGCCCGAGTCCTTGACGGCCTCGAGCAGCGGCGGCAGCGCGTCGCGGATCTTCCCGGCGCCCATGCGCGTGATGAACGTCAGGCGCCCCGGCTCGCGCTCGGGGTCGAGCTTGTCGATCAGCGCCAGCGCCGTCTCCGGCGTGGTGGTCGGGCCGAGCTTGACTCCGATGGGGTTGCGGATGCGCGAGAAGTAGTCGACGTGCGCGCCGTCGAGGTCGCGCGTGCGCTCGCCGATCCACAGGAAGTGCGCCGACGTGTTGTACGGCGTGCCGGTGCGCGAGTCGATGCGCGTCAGCGGGCGCTCGTAGTCCATCAGCAGGCCCTCGTGGCCCGTGTAGAACTCGACGCGGCGCAGCTCGTCGAAGTCCGCCCCGGCGGCCTCCATGAACTTGACGGCGCGGTCGATCTCGCGCGCCAGGCCCTCGTAACGCTGGTTCGCCGGGTTCTCGGCGAAGCCCTTGTTCCACGAGTGCACCTCGCGCAGGTCGGCGAAGCCGCCCTGCGTGAACGCGCGGATGAGGTTCAGCGTCGAGGCCGAGGTGTGGTACGCCTTCAGCAGCCGCTGGGGGTCAGGTGTGCGCGAGACGGCCGTGAAGTCGTACCCGTTCGCGATGTCGCCGCGGTAGGCCGGCAGGGTCACGTCGCCGCGCGTCTCGAGGTCGCTCGAGCGCGGCTTGGCGAACTGGCCCGCCATGCGGCCCATCTTGATGACCGGCATGGATGCGCCGTACGTCAGCACCACGGCCATCTGCAGCAGCGTCTTGACGCGGTTGCGGATCTTGTCGGCCGTCGCGCCCGCGAAGGTCTCGGCGCAGTCGCCGCCCTGCAGCAGGAACGACCGGCCCGCCGCGGCCTCGCCGAGGCGGTGCTTCAGGCTGTCGACCTCGCCCGCGAAGACGAGCGGCGGCTGCTGGGCGAGCTCGGCCGAGACGCGCTCGACCTCCGAATAGTCCGGCCACTCCGGCTGCTGCTTGATCGGAAGGGATCGCCAGATGTCCAGAGGGTCGGTGTTTCGCACCCCACGATGCTACCGGCGTCTCGGGGCCTCCGAGCACCGCGTGTCAGTCGGCGGGCGACGCGGCTCCGGCGGTCGGCGCCTCGGCCAGCGCCTCGTCTGCAGGCGCGGCCGACCGGGCCTGCGCGGCGAGCTGGTTCTTGACCGACGACGCGTAGACGTCGCGGTACCTCTGCTGCCCCAGCCGCTGGATCGCCACCATGATCTCGTCGGTCACCGAGCGGAGGATGTAGCGGTCGTTCTCCATGCCCTCGTAGCGGCTGAAGTCGAGCGGCTCGCCGATCACGACGCCCACCCGCACGACGCGCGGAATGGTCGTGCCGATCGGCATCATCGTGTCGGTGTCGACCATGACGACGGGGATGACCGGCACCTTCGCCTCCAGGGCCATGCGGGCGATGCCCGTCCGGCCGCGGTACAGGATGCCGTCGGGGCTGCGGGTGCCCTCCGGGTAGATGCCGAGCAGGTCACCGCGGCCGAGCACCTGCAGCGCCGTGTTGAGCGCGGCCTCCGACGCGGATCCGCCCGAGCGGTCGATCGGGATCTGGCCCGTTCCCTTCATGAACCACTTCGTCGCCCAGCCCTTGAGGCCGCGGCCCGTGAAGTACTCGGCCTTCGCGAGGAACGTCATGGGCCGCTCGATCATGAGCGGCAGGAAGATCGAGTCCGACACCGACAGGTGGTTGCTGGCGAGGATCGCCGCGCCGGTCGGCGGGATGTGCTCGGCGCCGACGATCCACGGCCGGAAGATCGCCTTCACGATCGGCCCGACGACGATGTACTTCATCAGCCAGTAGAACACCGCGAGCACATCCCTTCGAGCCGCCGCGGCCGCCCTCGCGGCGGCGCGCACTGAAGTCTAGCGGGCGGGCGCGCGGCCCCTTCGGATCGCGTCGCGCATGGGCGCGATGCTCCCGCGTGACTAGACTCGAGCCAGCCTGCCCATCCGGTACCGAAGGAGCTGCCGTGAGCGAGTTCTCGACCCCCGCGATCGTCCCCGCCGACCCCGAGGCGAACGTCGCCGACCTGCTCGTCGAGCGAGCCCGCACCACGCCCGACAAGGTGATCTTCGGGATCCCCGAGGGCGACGGCTGGCGCGACGTCACCGCGGCCGAGTTCGAGCGGCAGGTCATCGCTCTCGCGAAGGGCTTCGTCGCGGCCGGCGTGCAGCCGGGAGACAAGATCGGCTTCCTCGCCAAGACCACGTACGACTGGACGCTCGTCGACTTCGCGCTGTTCTACGCGGGCGCAGTCATGGTCCCGGTCTACGAGACCAGCTCGCCCGCGCAGGTGCAGTGGATCCTGTCCGACTCGGGCGCGGTGGGCCTCATCGTCGAGACGGCCGCGCACCACGACACGTTCCAGCAGGTCAAGGCGGAGCTGCCGCTCGTCGGGTCGGTATGGCGCATGGACGAGGGCATGATCGCCGACCTGAGCGCACGCGGCGCCGACGTGCCCGACGCCGAGATCGAGCGCCGCCGCAGCCTGGCGAAGGGCTCCGACATCGCGACGCTGATCTACACGTCCGGCTCGACCGGCCGCCCGAAGGGGTGCGTGCTCACGCACAGCAACTTCGTCGAGACGGCCCGCAACGCGGCCGAGGCGCTGAGCGAGGTCGTCCACCAGCCGGGCGCCTCCACCGTCCTGTTCATCACGACCGCGCACGTGTTCGCCCGGTTCATGTCGGTCCTCTACATCCACGCCGGCGTCAAGACCGGACACGAGCCCAACACCAAGAACCTCGTCAAGACGCTCGGATCCTTCCAGCCGACGCTCCTGCTCGCGGTCCCCCGCGTGTTCGAGAAGGTCTACAACTCGGCCGAGCAGAAGTCGGAGGCCGGCGGCAAGGGGAAGATCTTCCGTGCGGCCGCCGCGACCGCCGTGGAGCACTCGCGTCGCCTGCAGGACGGCGAGCGGATCGGCCTGGGCCTGAAGGTCAAGTTCGCGCTGTTCGACAAACTGGTCTACTCCAAGCTGCGCGCGCTCATGGGCGGCCGGGTCACGTACGCCGTCTCGGGCTCCGCTCCCCTGGGCCCGCGCCTGGGGCACTTCTACCACAGCCTCGGGATCACGATCTTGGAGGGCTACGGCCTCACCGAGACCACGGCTCCCGCGACGGTCAACCTGCCGGGCCTCAGCAAGGTCGGCACGGTCGGCCCCGCGCTTCCCGGCGTGGCGGTGCGCGCGGCCGAGGACGGCGAGATCCAGGTCAAGGGCGTCAACGTGTTCAAGGAGTACTGGAAGAACCCCGAGGCCACCGCCGAGGCGTTCGACGGCGAGTGGTTCCGCACGGGCGACATCGGGTCGTTCGACGCCGACGGGTACCTCACGATCACGGGCCGCAAGAAGGAGATCATCGTCACGGCCGGCGGCAAGAACGTCGCCCCCGCCGCGCTCGAGGACCCCATCCGCGCGAACCCGATCGTCGCCCAGGTGGTCGTGGTCGGCGACCAGAAGCCCTTCATCTCGGCGCTCGTGACGCTCGACCCCGAGATGCTGCCGGCCTGGCTGGCCACGCACGGCGAGAGCTCCGACCTGACGCTGGAGCAGGCCGCGCAGAACCCGACCGTCCGCGCCGAGGTGCAGCGGGCGATCGACGAGGCCAACACGAAGGTGTCGCGCGCGGAGTCGATCCGCAAGTTCGCCATCCTCGGGACCGAGTGGACCGAGGCCACCGGCCACCTGACGCCCAAGATGTCGATCAAGCGCGCCGAGATCGTCAAGGACTTCGCGCGCGAGATCGATGAGCTCTACTCCACGCCGACCTCGACCAGCAACGTCTCGCTCGGCTGAGATTCTTTATTTCCCGCTTCGCGGGGTAGTGCATGGTGCGTGCGCGATCGCTCGCCCGGCGCTGGCGCGCCGGGACTCTCGATCGCGGGCTGTCGCTGGCGCTCCATCCCGGGCGGGAAGATCGCGTTCTCGAGGTGGTCGGCAGTCGCTTCGCTCCACGCTCGCTTCGCTCGCACAGGGGAACAGGTGATCCCCCTCCCGAACTGAGCAGGGGATCACCGAGCAGAGAAAATCAAAACCAGCCGGACTCGCGGACGGCCCTCATGGCCTTGGCGCGCTCCTCCTTGGTGAGGCGCTGCAGGTAGACGACGCCGTCGAGGTGGTCGGTCTCGTGCTGGAGCATCTGGGCCATCAGCCCCTCGCCCTCGAGCACGACGGGGCGGCCGTCCAGGTCGATGCCCTCGGCGCGCGCGTAGGGATGGCGCAGCGCGTCGTGCCACAGGCCGGGCACCGACAGGCACCCCTCCCCCGTGGGCTCCGGCTCGCCGCGGACCTCGACCAGGCGCGGGTTCAGGATGTAGCCGATGTCGCCGTCGATGTTGTAGCTGAAGGCGCGCAGGGCGACGCCGATCTGGGGTGCCGCGACGCCGGCGCGGCCGGGCAGCGCCACCGAGTCCAGCAGGTCCTGCACGAGCGCGCGCACGCCCTCGTCGATCGTCTCGATCTCGGCGCACGGCGTGCGCAGCACGGGGTCGCCGTACAGGCGGATCTCGCGCGCGGTCACGCCGTGCGGCCCTCGGCGCGCAGGCCGTCGATCACGCGGGCGGCGAGCTCGCGCGCGGCCTGACGGGTCTGCGGCTGCAGCTCGCGGTACACGATCGCGCTGCCCGTGGCGAGGGCCGGGTCGTAGGGCAGGTGGACGACCGTGCGCACCCGGCTGCCGAAGTGCACCTCGAGCTCGCTCAGGCGCACCATCGGCGCGCCGGCGGACTGCTGGTTGAGCACCACGATGCTGTTGCGCGCGAGGTCCTCGTAGCCGTTCGACTCGAGCCACGTCAGGGTCTCGGACGCCAGGCGCACCTCGTCGAGGCTCAGGCCGGTCACGATCACCAGCTGGTCGGCGTGCTTCAGCGTCGCGCTCATCACCGAGTGGATGATGCCGGTCCCGGTGTCGGTCAGCACGAGCGAGTAGAAGTGCTCGGCCACGTCCGCGACCGTGCGGTAGTCCTCCTCGCCGAAGGCCTGCGAGATGCGCGGGTCGGTGTCCGACGCGAGCACGTCCAGGCGCGTCTCGTCGCGCGCGACGAACCGGGACATGTCGCTGAAGCCGCGGATGTCGCCGGCCGTGTGGACCAGGTCGCGCACGGTCTTGTCGACGCGCTTGCCGATGCGGTCGGCGAGCGTGCCGCGGTCGGGGTTCGCGTCGATCGCGATCACGCGGTCATCGCGGCCGTCGGCGAGCGCCATCCCGAGCAGCGTCGTGACGGTGGTCTTGCCGACTCCGCCCTTGCGGCTGAGCACCGGCACGAACCGCGTCTCCCCGGCCAGCGGGGCCGCGACACGCGCCTCCAGCGCCTTGCGCGCACGCGCCTTGCGGCTGTCGCCGAGGTTCACGCGGCCGCCGGTGAGGCCGTACACGAGCTCGCTCCACACGCCCTCCGGCGCCGCCTTCGGCGCGCGCTGCGGGTTGAGCACGCGGTCGGGCGTGAGCAGATCGCTGGACTCGCGATCCGCGTTCCTGCCGAGATCCTCCAGGCGTCGCGCGGTCATCTCGAGTGCTCCTGTCGTCTGCGTCTTCGTGAGGGGCGCCGGCTCGAGGCTCGTGGACGCGGCGCGCGCTGCGGCCGTCTCCTCCGCCCACAGCCGGGCGAACGTCTGGGGGCGCTGCGCGGGCGTCGCCGGCGCGGGATCCTCGGCGAGCGGCGCCTCGGGGGTCACGTCGTCCGCGTCCTCCGCGCCGTGCGCGTTCTCCGCGTGGTCCGAGTCCTCCGCCTCGTCCGCGTCGTCGGGCTCGTCCTCGTCGTCGAACAGGTGCGCGAACGCGTCCTCTCCCTCTTCCGGGGATTCGTCGTCGTCGGAGCCCTCGGCCTCGGCGGGATCGGGCACCGCGTGCGCGGCGGCGTGCTCGGCCGCGAGCGCGGCCGCGGCGGCACGCCAGGCGTCGACCTGGGCCGCGACGGCGTCCGGCTCCTCCGGGATCTCGTCGGCGTCTGCGGCCGCCTCGATCCCCTCGGCGTCTTCGGGCTCGCTCTCCTCGAGCTCGTCCTGGGCCCCGTTCTCGGGCTCTTCGGACTCCGGCTCGTCGAAGCCCGAGGCCTCGGCCTCGAGCTCCTCGGCGTCGGACTCCTCGGACTCGGACTCCTCCGACTCGGACTGCTCGGATCCGGACGCGCCGGGCTCGGCGTCCTCGGTCCGATCGACGCCGTCCTCGGGCTCATCTGCGGCATCCGCGGCATCCGACACGACGACCACGTCGATCACCTCGTGCTCGACGTCCGGACCGAGGTCCTCCGCGGCGTCGTGCTCCTCGGCGTCGCCGGGCTCCTCGATGATCTCGCCCGTGAGGGTCGTCTCGTCCCCCGCGGTCTCCGCGGCCTCGGCAGCGGCCTCGATCTCGTCGACCTCGTCGGCGGGCAGCTCGATCACGATGCCCCCGCTGCGCAGATCGCCGGGCTCGATCTCGTCGTCGACGACCTCGTCGTCGGGCTCCTCGAGCACCTGCGGCAGCACGACGCGCACCTGGGCCGTCTGCGGGCTCAGGATGCCGATCGCCGTGGTGTCGAGGCCGGCGGCGGCGAGGACGCCGTGGTCCTCGCCGCCCGCCTCGAAGTCATCGGGATCGGTCGTGATCTTCTTCACCACTGCGGCTTCACTCCAACGGGGTGCTGTCCCCACACGGGCGAGCCCCTCCCGCCCCGGCGCCCGGGCGAGGCCGGGCGCCCCCCAGATTACTGTCCGGTGGCGATGACGACCAAAAGGTCGCCGCCGTCGACCTGCTGGGTGGGGCCGACCGCGAGCCGCTCGACGATTCCGCCGTGCGTGGTGGTGATCGCCGCCTCCATCTTCATCGCCTCGATCGACGCGACGGCCTGGCCGGGCTCGACGCGGTCGCCGACCGACACCTTGAGGGTGACGACGCCGGAGAACGGCGCGGCGACCTGGCCGGGCTTGGACGTGTCGGCCTTCTCGGCGGCGTGCGTCTCGACCTCGATGCTGCGGTCGCGCGCGGAGACCGGGCGCAGCTGGCCGTTGAGCGTCGTCATGACCGAGCGGAAGCCCTTGTCGTCCGGCGCGCCGATGGCCTCGAGGCCGACGAACAGCTGCACGCCGCGCTCGATCTCCACGACGTGCTCGCCGCCCTGCTCGAGCCCATACAGGTAGTCCGCGGTGTCGAGCACCGACAGGTCGCCGTACGTCTCGCGCGCGGTCTCGAACGCCTTGGTCGGCTGCGGGAACAGCAGGCGGTTCAGGGTCGAGCGGCGCTGAGCCGACTCGCCCTCCAGCGCCTCGGCGTCCGACGGCTCGAGGGGCGTGATGGTGGGCTTGATGTCGCGGCCCGCGAGCACCTTCGAGCGGAAGGGCTCGGGCCATCCGCCGGGCAGGTCGCCCAGCTCGCCCGCCATGAACGCCACGACGGAGTCCGGCACGTCGTACTTGTGCGGGTTCTGCTCGAAGTCGGCGGGGTCGGCCTTGACGGCGGCGAGGTGCAGCGCGAGGTCACCCACGACCTTCGACGAGGGCGTGACCTTGGGCACGCGCCCGAGGATGTCGTTGGCGGCCGCGTACATGTCCTCGATCAGCTCGAAGTCGTCGGCGAGGCCCAGCGCGATCGCCTGCTGGCGCAGGTTCGACAACTGGCCGCCGGGGATCTCGTGCTTGTACACGCGGCCCGTGGGGCCGGCCAGCCCCGACTCGAACGGCTTGTACAGGTGGCGCACGGCCTCCCAGTACGGCTCGAGATCGGAGACCGCCTGCAGGTCGATGCCCGTGTCGCGCTCGGTGTGCGCGAGCGCGGCGACCAGCGCCGATAGCGACGGCTGGCTCGTGGTGCCGGCCATGGGGGCGGCCGCCGCGTCGACCGCGTCGGCGCCCGCGGCGCTGGCCGCGAGCAGGGTGGCGAGCTGGCCGCCCGGGGTGTCGTGCGTGTGCACGTGGACGGGCAGGTCGAAGCGCTCGCGGAACGCCGAGACGAGCTTGGCGGCCGCGGCCGGGCGCAGCAGGCCCGCCATGTCCTTGATGGCCAGGATGTGCGCGCCGGCGTCGACGATCTGCTCCGCGAGGCGCAGGTAGTAGTCGAGCGTGTACAGGGTCTCGCCGGGGTTCAGCAGGTCGCCGGTGTAGCAGACCGCGACCTCCGCGACCGAGGTGCCGGTCGCGCGCACCGCGTCGATCGCCGGGCGCATCTGCGAGACGTCGTTGAGCGCGTCGAAGATGCGGAAGATGTCGATGCCGCTCGCCGCCGCCTCGCGCACGAACGCGTCCGTCACCTCCGTCGGGTACGGCGTGTAGCCGACCGTGTTGCGGCCGCGCAGGAGCATCTGGATCGCGACGTTCGGCAGGGCCTCGCGCAGCTTGTCGAGGCGCTCCCACGGGTCCTCGGCGAGGAAGCGCAGCGCGACGTCGTACGTGGCGCCACCCCAGGCCTCGACCGACAGCAGCTGCGGCGTGAGGCGGGCGACGTGGGGCGCGACCGCCACGAGGTCCCTGGTGCGCACGCGGGTCGCGAGGAGCGACTGGTGCGCGTCGCGGAACGTCGTCTCGGTGACGGCCAGGGCGGTCTGCTCGCGCAGCGCGCGGGTGAAGCCCTCGGGGCCGAGCTCCTGCAGGCGCTGGCGCGATCCGGCGGGCGCCGGGGTCGCCAGGTCGATCGCGGGCAGCTTGACCGCGGGCGCGATGCCGAGCGGGTTCTCGCCGTTGGGCTTGTTGACGGTGACGTCGACGAGCCAGTTCAGGACCTTCGATCCGCGGTCCTTCGACACGCGGCCCGCGAGCAGCTCGGGACGCTCGTCGATGAACGACGTCGAGACGTCGCCCTTCACGAACTGCGGGTCGTCGAGGACGGCCTGCAGGAACGGGATGTTGGTCGCGACGCCGCGGATGCGGAACTCGGCCAGGGCGCGACGGGCGCGTGCGACGGCAGCGCCGAAGTCGCGGCCGCGGCACGTGAGCTTGGCGAGCATCGAGTCGAAGTGCGGGCTCACCTGCGCGCCGGCGGCCGTGGTGCCGCCGTCGAGGCGGATGCCCGCGCCGCCCGGCGAGCGGTAGGTCGTGATCTTGCCCGTGTCGGGGCGGAAGCCCTGCGCCGGGTCCTCGGTCGTGATGCGGCACTGCAGGGCCGCGCCGCGCAGGTGGATCGACTCCTGCTCGAGCCCGAGGTCGGCGAGCGTCTCGCCCGCGGCGATCCGCATCTGCGACTGCACGAGGTCGACGTCCGTGACCTCCTCGGTCACGGTGTGCTCGACCTGGATGCGCGGGTTCATCTCGATGAAGACGACCTCGCCGGCGCGCTCGCCCGCGGTCTCGAGGAGGAACTCGACGGTGCCGGCGTTCTCGTAGCCGATCGACTTCGCGAAGGCCACGGCGTAGCGGTGCAGGTCGGCGCGGATGGAGTCGTCCAGGTTCGGCGCCGGGGCGATCTCGATGACCTTCTGGTGGCGGCGCTGCAGCGAGCAGTCGCGCTCGAACAGGTGCACCGTGGCGCCCGACTTGTCGGCGAGGATCTGCACCTCGATGTGGCGCGGGCGCACGACGGCCTGCTCCAGGAACATCCGCGGGTCGCCGAACGCGCTGTTCGCCTCGCGCATGGCCTCGGCCAGCGCGGGCGCCAGCTCGGCCTTGGTCTCGACGCGGCGCATGCCGCGGCCGCCGCCGCCGGCGACCGCCTTCGCGAACAGCGGGAAGCCGATCTCGTCCGACTGCGCCACGAGCGTGTCGACGTCGTCCGACGCCTCGGTGGAGCGCAGCACGGGAACGCCGGCCTTGATGGCGTGCTCCTTGGCCGTGACCTTGTTGCCGGCCATCTCGAGCACCGTCGAGGACGGGCCGATGAACGTGATGCCGGCCGCGGCGGCCTTGGCGGCGAGGTCGGGGTTCTCCGAGAGGAAGCCGTATCCGGGGTAGATGGCGTCGGCACCCGACTCGACGGCGACGCGCACGATCTCGTCGACATCCAGGTAGGCGCGGACCGGGTGGCCCTCCTCGCCGATCCGGTACGCCTCGTCGGCCTTCAGGCGGTGCAGGGAGTTGCGGTCTTCGTACGGGTAGACCGCGACGGTCCGCGCTCCCAGCTCATAGGCGGCCCGGAAAGCCCGGATCGCGATCTCACCACGGTTCGCCACGAGGATCTTGCTGAACATGCGGGCCCTTCTGCTGTCCCGGCGGGTGGGGATGCGCCGGGGCGGACAAGAGTCATCTGATGGGGAGGGCCGTCCGCCGTCCCCGCGCGGTCCGCGACCCTGGGTCGCAGACGTGGTTCTCAGCATAGGGCGTTGTAACGTTGGGGATTGTGCACGTACTCAGCGTCAGTTCCCTCAAGGGAGGCGTGGGCAAGACGACCGTGACTCTCGGTCTCGCGTCCGCCGCCTTCGCACGCTCGCTGCGCACGCTGGTGGTCGATCTCGACCCCCAGGCGGACGTCTCGACCGGCCTGGATGTGCAGATCGCGGGACGCCTGAACGTCTCGGACGTGCTCACCAGCCCGAAGGAGAAGATCGTCCGTCAGGCGATCACGTCGAGCGGCTGGACGCGCGTGCACGACGGCACGATCGACGTCATGCTCGGCAGCCCGTCGGCCATCAACTTCGACGGCCCGCACCCCACGGTGGCGGACGTCTGGAAGCTCGAGGAGGCCCTCGCCTCGATCGAGTCGGAGTACGACCTCGTCCTGATCGACTGCCCGCCGTCGCTCAACGCGCTCACGCGCACGGCGTGGGCGGCCAGCGACCGCGTCATGGTCGTCACGGAGCCCGGCCTGTTCTCGGTCGCCGCCGCGGACCGCGCCCTGCGCGCGATCGAGGAGATCCGCCGCGGCCTCTCCCCCCGCCTGCAGCCGCTCGGCATCGTCGTGAACCGGGTCCGCCCGCAGTCGGTCGAGCACCAGTTCCGCATCAAGGAGCTGCGCGACATGTTCGGCCCGCTCGTGCTCGAGCCGCAGCTGCCGGAACGCACGTCGCTGCAGCAGGCGCAGGGCGCCGCGAAGCCCCTGCACGTGTGGCCCGGCGAGTCCGCCCAAGAGCTGGCCGCCGACTTCGACGCGCTCCTCGACCGCATCATGCGCGCGGGCCGCATCGAGGACCCCCAGGACAGCGCTTCTTAAACCAGAGGAAGCTCCCACTCGTCGGGCCCCCGCTTCGCGGATGCCGCTCCTCGAGGGATGGACGTCGCTCCGCTCCACGCTCGCTTCGCTCGCACGATGCTCGCTGATCGCGTGGTCGTCGAGCCGAGGCGAGGAACGAGCCGGAGTCAGAACGTGGCCGAACCAACCCGGCCGGCCGGGTCGCTTCGACCCGTTTCGACTCCTCGCTAGCGCTCGTCGCTCAACGACCACAGGGGTGGCGCCGACCTCGACTCGCTTCGCTCCGCTCAACGACCGACAGCAACCCCGGACATCTAAAGGCGTGCGAGCGAAGCGAGCGTGCCGCGGAGCGGCCAATCGCAGCGCGAAGCGCTGCCGAACGGAGCGTCAGCGACGTTCTCGCTCGCGAGTGTCCGGCGCGGAGCGTCGGCGCGAGCGTACGGGACGCTCCTGGAAATCAAGCCGTTCGCTTCGCGCGGCGCGCGGCGAGCTCGTCGACCGGGTCGGGGGTCGTGGCCTCGAAGTCGACGAGCGTGGCCTCGACCTCATGCAGCACCTTGCCGACCGCGATGCCGAACACGCCCTGGCCGCGGCTGACGAGGTCGATGACCTCGTCGTTCGACGTGCACAGGTAGACCGAGGCGCCGTCGCTCATCAGCGTGGTTCCCGCGAGGTCGCGGATGCCGGCGGCGCGGAGCTGCTCGACCGCGGTGCGGATCTGCTGGAGGGAGATGCCCGTGTCGAGCAGGCGCTTGACGAGCTTGAGGACCAGGATGTCGCGGAAGCCGTAGAGGCGCTGCGAGCCCGAGCCGGTGGCGTTGCGCACCGTGGGCTCGACGAGCTCCGTGCGCGCCCAGTAGTCGAGCTGGCGGTAGGTGATGCCGGCGGCGCGGGCGGCGACCGCGCCGCGGTAGCCCTGCTCGGGGTCGAGGTCGGGAAGGCCGTCCGTGAAGAGGAGATCGGTCATGCCGCGATCCGGGTGATCGTCAGCGCTCATCAGGTCCTCCTCGTTTCGATGACAGTTCCACGGTATGGGAGGCCCGGGGCACCGGCAATGACATCCGTGCGATGCCGGGGGCGTGTCGCGCGGCCGTTACACAAGGGTGACCTTCAACCTGAGCTTCAACCGCTCGCCGCTAGCCCAGCAGGCGGGCCAGCGCGCCCTTGACGAGCAGCGAGCGCACCTCGTCGAGGCGCGCGGCGAGCTCCGGCGCGAGCTCGCTGGCCTTGGCGCGCGAGGCCGCGTCGGTGCGCCGCAGCAGCGCCGACAGGGCCGACTCGACCAGCGCCACCTCGCGCTCCGCGCTCTGGCGCATGCCGCGCACGTGCCGCGGCTCGATGCCGTGGCGGTCGAGCGCCACCAGCGCGCGCAGCAGCGCGAGCGCCTGGTCGTCGTAGCTGTCGGCGGCCTTCAGCAGCCCGGTGCTGACCGCGTCGTTGAGCAGCTGCGGCGACGCCCCGGCCGCCGAGAGCAGCTCCTGGCGGGTGTGCCGGCGCACCGCGGGGTGGATCGACGGCGGCGGCACCTGCGGCGTGGCCGGCGAGCGTCCCGCGTCCACGTCGTCCAGGTACTCGCGGATCACCATCAGCGGCAGGTAGTGGTCGCGCTGCAGGGTGAGCGCGAGCCGCAGCCGGTCGAGGTCCGCGGGCGAGAACTTGCGGTAGCCCGAGGCGGTGCGCTGCGGCGTGACAATGCCCTGCACCTCGAGGAAGCGCAGCTTGCTGGAGGTGAGGGCGGGGAACTCGGGCGTCAGCTTGGCCAGCACCTGGCCGATGCTCAGAAGGCCCGCGGGCGCCTTCCGTGCGGAAGCCGGCTCGCGGGCGGCGGCAGCCGCCATCAGGCGCCCTGCCCCGTTCCGTCCTCGCCGACGAGGTCCAGGGGCGAGGCGAAGAAGTTGAGGCGGAACTTGCCGATGCGCACCTCGGCGCCGTTGCGCAGCTCCGCACGGTCGACGCGCTCGCCGTTGACGTAGGTGCCGTTCAGCGAACGCTGGTCGACGATCTCGAACGACGTGCGGTGGCGCGTGATCTCGGCGTGACGGCGCGACACCGTGACGTCGTCGAGGAAGATGTCGGCCTCGGGGTGGCGGCCCGCCGTCGTGACGTCCGTGTCGAGCAGGTAGCGCGCGCCCGCCGTGGGGCCCGAGCGCACCAGCAGCAGGGCCGAGCCCGAGGGCAGCGCCGCGATCGCGTCGCGCTCCGTGGCGTTCAGCTCCCCGTGGAAAGGCACGAAGGACAGGTCGGAGTCGTGCCCGAACGTCTGCGTGGAGTCGCCCGAGCCGTCGTAGCCGTACCGCGAGCTGTCGCTGTCGCGATGGATCGGCGAGCCGGCGTCCTCGTTGAATGACACGTCATCCCCTCCTTTCGGATCAGCCTAACGGATCGACAGGGCCCGTTCGAATGACCAGATCTCCCAAGTCTCCCGGATGTCTCTCGCGAGCCGGCGCTCAGGATGACGCGGGTACCGTGACGGCATGCCCTCCGCATCGCATCACGTCCGTCGTCTCTCCTGCACCGCGACTGCGATCGCGGTCGCTCTTCTCAGCTCCCTCTCCTTCGCGTCCCCCGCGGCCGCGCACGGTGGGCTCATCGCCACGAATCCTGCCGATGGGTCGACGATCGCGGAGCTGCCCGACGTGGTGAGCCTCGAGTTCTCGGAGGCCATGCAGGAGGGCACGGCCCAGATCGATGTCGTCGCTCCTTCCGGCACGATCCTCTCCGAAGGTGACGCGGTGGTCGAGGGGGCGATCATCCGGCAGGAGGTGTCCGAGCCCGCCGAGCCCGGCCTGTACACGGTGAACTGGCGAGCAGCAGGCGTCGACGGACACGTACCGGACGGCACCTTCACGTTCACGGTCGAGAGCGCATCGGCGACCGAGCCGAGCGACCCGGCCGCCGTGCCGCCGGCGGACGGCGAGGGCGAGACGGCCCAGCCCTCCAAGAAGCCCGTCACGACCCCCGCTCCGACCGACCTCGAGCAGGAGGAGACGCCCGTCCCCGCCGACGAGGACCGCGGCTTCGGCGACGTCCTGCCGTGGATCCTGCTCGGCGCGAGCGCGGCCGCGATCGGCGGCGCGCTGATCGCTCTGCTCTTCTCCCGCACGCGGCGCGATCCCGGCGGTCCGGGGGCCGGCGACGGCGGCTCGGGCACCCCCTCCGGGCGATAGGCTGAAGCCATGGCTCATTACGACGTCGTCATCCTCGGCGCGGGTCCCGGCGGTTACGTCGCGGCCGTGCGCAGCGCGCAGCTCGGACTCAATGTCGCGATCATCGAAGAGAAGTACTGGGGCGGCGTCTGCCTCAACGTCGGGTGCATCCCGTCGAAGGCGCTGCTGAAGAACGCGGAGATCGCCCACACCTTCACCCACAAGGCCGACCTGTTCGGCATCTCGGGTGACGTGCACTTCGACTTCGGCGCGGCGTTCGACCGCAGCCGCAAGGTGGCGGAGACGCACGTCAAGGGCATCCACTTCCTGATGAAGAAGAACAAGGTCACCGAGTACGAGGGCCGCGGCACGTTCACGGGCCCGAAGGCCATCTCGGTCGCCAAGTCGGACGGGACGACCGAGGAGATCACGTTCGACAACGTGATCATCGCGACCGGCTCGAAGGTGCGCCTGCTGCCGGGCGTGCAGCTGAGCGACAACGTCGTGACCTACGAGGAGCAGATCCTCACGCGCGAGCTGCCCGAGTCGATCGTCATCGTCGGCGCCGGCGCCATCGGCATGGAGTTCGCCTACGTGCTGTCGAACTACGGCGTCAAGGTCACCATCATCGAGTTCCTCGACCGCGCCCTCCCCAACGAGGACGCCGAGGTCTCGAAGGAGATCCAGAAGCAGTACAAGAAGTACGGCATCGACATCCTCACGTCGACCGCGGTCAAGACCGTCACCGACAACGGCTCGTCGGTGCACGTCACGTACGAGACCCGCGACGGCCAGCCCGGCGAGATCACCGCGGGCAAGGTCCTCATGTCGGTCGGCTTCGCGCCGAACATCGAGGGCTTCGGCCTCGAGAACACGGGTGTGAAGCTCACCGATCGCGGCGCGATCGAGATCGACGACTTCATGCGCACCAACGTCGAGGGCATCTACGCGATCGGCGACGTCACCGCCAAGCTGCAGCTCGCCCACGTGGCCGAGGCGCAGGCCGTGGTCGCCGCCGAGACGATCGGCAAGGCCGAGACCATGCCGCTGGGCGACTACCGGATGATGCCGCGCGCGACGTTCTGCTCGCCGCAGGTCGCGAGCTTCGGCCTCACCGAGGAGCAGGCGCGCGCCGAGGGTCGCGAGATCAAGGTCGCCAAGTTCCCGTTCAGCGCCAACGGCAAGGCCAACGGCCTGGGCGAGCCGGTCGGCTTCGTGAAGCTGATCGCCGACGCCGAGCACCTCGAGCTCATCGGCGCCCACCTCATCGGCCCGGATGTGTCGGAGCTGCTGCCCGAGCTCACGCTCGCGCAGAAGTGGGACCTCACGGCGCTGGAGGCGGCCCGCAACGTCCACACGCACCCGACCCTGTCGGAGACGCTGCAGGAGGGCTTCCACGGCCTCCTGGGTCACTTCATCAACATGTGAGTCGACGCGGATCAATGCGCGAAGCGCGTTGATGCGCGGCGAGTCAGGTTGAGCGAGCGAAGCGAGCCGAAACCTCACCAGCCCGTTCACGACCGACGGCCCCCGGATCATCCGGGGGCCGTCTTCGTGTGGTGCGGGCGCTGCGTCAGTGGCCGAGGGCGCGGGCGAGCTTGGACGCCGAGGTGGCCGTGCGCGCCCCCGCGGCGAAGGCGACCTCGGTCACGGCCGCGAAGAACGCCTCGCGCGCGGCCCGCTCGGCGGGCGCGGCGGGGCCGAGCTCGACCTCCCACTCGTGCCAGGCGCGGTTCTCGCCCGTGCGCAGGTCGATCGTGCGCACCGCGTCGTCCACGAACTCCGCCAGCACGCCGCCGTCCGCGTCCAGGAGCTGGTACGCGGTGCGGTCGTTCACGATGCGCGCGAGCGGATACAGCGGCGAGGGGGTGTACTCGGCCACCTCGGTCGCGACCGCTGCGGGCAGCGTGTCGCCATCGCCGAGGGGCCACTGCAGCTCCGTGCGCCCGCCGTCCACGAGGGGTCCCTTCAGGTGCCACCCCTCGTCGGGGCCGCCCGTCCGGCGACGCAGCGCGACGCCGGCACACGCGAGGGCGAGGTCGTCGGTGTCGAGGTAGAGGGCGTCGAGGTGGCGCGGCTCGCCCTCGGTCACGGACGCGACGCCGGGCACCGCGGTCCAGTCCGGCACGGGCGTGCCGGCGTCGACGTCGAACTTGCGCTCGACCTCGACCGAGCGCGACGGCCCGGACTCCTCGGAGCGGTCGACGCTCACGCGCCCGGGTGGTGGTCGTCGCCGGGGGTGATCTCCTGCTCCTCCTCGCCGAAGCGGAACGGGATCTCGGTGGGGCCGTCGCCGTCTCCCGTGTGCGCCGGCTCGCCGGCGCGCTTGTAGACCACCTGCCCCTCCGAGTACGGCAGGATCAGCTGGTCGAGCTCGGGCGATTCGAGGGGCAGGACCTGACCGTCGAGGGGTCCGCCGTGCAGTCGTGCGATGGCCATGCCCTCACCCTAGTCCCGGTGCTCCCGCAGACGTCGGAGATCCTGCTCGTGCTCCGTGCGCTCCGCCGCGCGCGCCGCCTCCAGCTCGCCGACCGCGGCCTGCACCGAGCGCTCGGCGCGCCGCACCCGCCGCTGCGCGAACGTGGTCGCGGCGAACCGCTCCCCCACGCGGTCGCGCTGCTCATCGACGCCGACAAGGATGTACGCCGACGCGATCAGCAGCACCTGCGCGGACAGGTTGACCCACAGCAGCAGCGCGATGAGCGACGCGAACGCTCCGAGCAGCGGATTGGACGTCGCGCCGCCGACGAAGAGGCCGGACAGCTGCTGGAGAACCAGCAGGCCCGCACCGCCGATCAGGGCGCCGCTCCACACGGCGCGCGGCGACGCCCGCACGCCCGAGAGCATCCAGAACATCAGCGCGACGAGCACCGTGTCCAGCGCGAGCGTCACCAGCGCCGCGACCGCGCGGGTCATCCCTTCGGCGAGCCCGGACTGCCCGAGGCCCAGCCAGTCGAGCACGAGCGACACGAAAGCGGAGCCGAGGAACGTCGTGAGTGCCGCAGCCACCAGCAGCGCGCCGAACACGACCGCGAACAGCAGGTCCCGCAGCATCAGGATGACGCCGGGAACCTCGCTGCGGCTGGTCCCGGCCAGCATCCGGATCGCCTCGCGCAGCGCGCCGACGGCGCCGATCGCGGCCACGAGGAGGCCGACCAGCGCGATGATGCCCGTCAGGGTGAAGCTCGCGGGCTCGAGAAGGTCGTCGGGGTCGATCAGCCCCTCCTCGCCGATCAGGCCCGGGATGACGTTGTCGACGGCGGAGATCAGCGCCTGCCACAGGTCGGGGCGACCCGCGAGCCAGATGGCCGCGATCGAGAAGCCCAGCAGGGCCCCCGCGAAGATCGAGAACAGCGCGCGGTATGTGACCGCCGCCGCGAGCAGCGCGCCCTTCCCCTCGGAATAGAGCAGGAACGCCCGGACCGGCTTGCGGGCGAGCGCCCATGCGATCAGCAGCTTCAGCCGTTCCATGATCCCCGCCATGCCGTCGACCCTACCGACGCCCCGGGCGCCCCGCAGGCGGTTGACACCGCCGCGTCAGGCGACCAGCGGGCCGGTCCATGCCCCGATCAGCATCCACGGCCCGAACGCGATGTGCGTATCGCGGCTCGCGCGCCCGGTGGCGAGGACGGCCAGCGCGGCGACCGCGCCGAGCACGAATCCCGCCGCTGCGCCGACCGCGAGCGGCAGCCAGCCGTGCCAGCCGAGGAACACGCCCACGGCCGCGGCGAGCTTGACGTCGCCGCCGCCGAGCCCGCCCGGCGCCGCGGCCCGCAGCGCGACGTACAGCCCGAGCAGCACCAGGCCGCCCGCCGCCGCGCGCCCCGCGGGCGCGAGGTCGCCGTCGAGCGCTGCAGCGAGCGCCAGCAGCGCGGCCAGTCCCGCGGTCGTGGGAAGCACGATGACATCCGGCAGCCGATGCTCGAACACGTCGATCCGGATGAGCATCAGGCTCACGGCCAGGAACGCGACGTGCGCGGAGGCGGTCAGCGCCTGCGATGCATCGGCTGCGGCCATCCGGTCCCTCCTTGAGACGAGGCTAGGGACCGCGCGGGCGCGACGGGCGCGCCCTGTGGATAACCGCTACTCGCCCATGCGGTTGCGGGTGCGCATCGCGCGCTCCGCCTCGCGCTTGTCCTGGCGCTCGCGCAGCGTCTGGCGCTTGTCGTACTCCTTCTTGCCCTTCGCGACGCCGATCTCGACCTTCGCGCGGCCGTTCAGGAAGTAGAGCTTCAAGGGCACAAGCGTGTACCCGCCCGCCGACACGGCGTGGCTGAGCTTGATGATCTCGTCCTTGTTCAGCAGCAGCTTGCGGATGCGCTTGGACGAGTGGTTCGTCCAGCTGCCTTGCGAGTACTCGGGGATGTGCACCGCATCGAGGAAGGCCTCGCCGCCGTTGATGTATGCGTAGCCGTCGCTGAGGTTCGCGCGCCCCTGGCGGAGCGACTTCACCTCGGTGCCGGTGAGCACGAGTCCCGCCTCGTACGTCTTCTCGATCGTGTACTCGTGGCGCGCGCGACGGTTGGTCGCGACGATCTTCTCGCCCTGTTCCTTCGCCATGTGCTCACCTCCCCGGTGCCGCCTGCCCGGCCGATCCGGGCACAGCCTTACATCCTATCCCCCGCCTGGACCGGGGCGTCGTACGCTCGGGGCGTGACCGGCTTCGAGCACCACGACGCGGATGTCGATGTCCAGCGCTGGGCCGCGTTCGCGGCGGTCGAGGGCGGCGGCAACCCGGCGGGCGTCGTGCTGGACGCGGCGGGCCTGGACGACGCCGGGATGCTGCGCATCGCGGCGGAGGTGGGATACTCCGAGACCGCGTTCGTGACGCACGCCGACGCCGCGGGGCGCCGCGCGCGGATCCGGTACTTCTCCCCCGGCGCCGAGGTGCCGTTCTGCGGCCATGCGACGATCGCGACCGCGGTGTCGCTCGCGGGCCGGTGGGGCGAAGGGCCGCTGCTGTTCGACACGCCGGTCGGGCCGGTGGAGATCGCGACGAGCGCGACCGCCGGCGCTGTCGAAGCGGCCTTCACGAGCGTCGAGCCGACGGTCGAGCCGCTCGAGCCGGATGTGCTCGCCGAGCTGCTCGGTCTGCTGGGGCTCGAGACCCGCGACCTCGACCCGGCGCTGCCGCCGCGCGTCGCGTTCGCGGGCAACCGGCATCCGGTCCTCGTGCTCGCCGACCGCGCCCGATTCGACGGGTTCCGGTTCGATCCTGCGGCGGTCCGGAGTCTCATGGACCGCGAGGGCTGGGCCGGGACCGTCACCGTGCTGTGGCGCCAGAGCGCGGAGCGCCTGACCGCGCGGAACCTCTTCCCGGTCGGCGACATCCGGGAGGACCCAGCCACCGGATCCGCGGCGGCCTCGACCGGCGCCTACCTGCGCGCGATCGGCGGCGTGGAGCCGCCCGCCACAGTCACGATCGACCAGGGCGCCCACGTCGGACGGCCGAGTGTGCTGACGGTCGACATCCCGACTTCGGGCGGGATCACCGTCCGAGGATCGGCCGCGCCGATCTCCGTCGGCTCCTAGGCGCGCAGCCAGCGGCGGATCGCGAAGCCCGCCGAGAGGGCGGCCAGCACCACGCCGATCAGGATGACCACCGGCACCACCAGCATCGCGTCGCCCATGCCGACCCACGGGATCGTGCCCATGCGCGAGGTCAGGTATCCCTCGACGCCGAACTTCACTCCCGCCAGCACGGCGCCGCTCGCGAGCAGCGAGCCGATCAGCGCGGCGACGACGCCCTCGAGCACGAACGGCGTCTGGATGAACCGGTTGGAGGCCCCGACGAGGCGCATGATGCCCACCTCGCGGCGGCGGGCGTAGGCCGACAGACGGATTGTCGTGGCGATCAGCAGCACGGCCGAGATCAGCATCAGGGCCGCGATGCCGACCGCGATGTAGGTGGCGATGGTGAGGGCGGCGAAGAGCGGCTCGAGGTACTCGAGCTGATCCGAGATCTGCTCGACGCCCTCCACGCCCGTGAACGCCTCGACGATGACATCGGAGCGCGTCGGATCCAGCAGGTTGATGTGGAACACGGCGCTGGTCTGCTCGGGCGTCAGCAGGTTGGCGTAGTCCTCGCCCAGGTTCTCGAGCAGGGACTGGTACGCCTCCTCGGGGTTCTGGTACGTGAACTCCTGGATGAGCGGCGACAGCGTCTGTCCCTCCAGCTCGGCCTGGACGGCCGCGATCTGCTCCTCGCTCGCGACGCCGCCGGTGCAGGTCTCGGTGGTCGAGATCGCCGAGCACATGTACACGTCGACCTGCGCCCGATCCTGGAAGTAGTCGCGCATCGTGCCGATCTGCGCCTGCATCAGGATCGCCGCGCCCACGAACGTGAGCGACACGAAGGTCACGAGGACGACCGACACGACCATCGACGCGTTGCGCCGCAGGCCGGTGAGCACCTCGGAGAGGATCAGTCCCAGCCTCATGTCGTCGGTCCCACCTCGTCGTCGTCGCTCGGCCGCAGGCCGAGGCGGTCGGCCATGCCGAGCTCCTCCACGTCGATGTCCGGGATCGGGACGATGCCCGTGCGCGGCGCCGGCGCCTCCGGCTCCTGCGGCGTCTCGGCCGGCTCCTCTGCCGCCTCGGCGGGTGCGGCGACCGGCGGCGCGGCCGGGGCCTCGTCCGCGGGCGGCTCCTCCGTGAGCAGGTCGGCGAACATCTCCTCGCGCGCCTCGGCGACGGCATCGGTCATGGGCGCCTCGGGCTCCGCCGGCGCGACCGGGACGGCGCCCGTCGGGTCGCCCGCGACCTCGCGCTGGAGCTCGAGCACCGCGGTCAGCGCCGCGACCGCGGCCGCGCCGCGCTCGACCTGAGGCTCGAGCTTCTTGATGCCGGACCGGTCGCCGTAGCCGCCGTGACGCTCGTCGCGGACCAGGGCGCCGTCCTTCAGCTCGATCACGCGGCGCTGCATCTGGTCGACGAAGGTGGCCTCGTGCGTGGCGCACAGGATGGTCGTGCCCGACGCATTGATCCGCTCGAGCAGCATCATGATGTCGACCGACGTCCCTGGGTCGAGGTTTCCCGTGGGCTCGTCGGCGAGCAGGACCTGCGGGCGGTTCACCAGGGCGCGCGCGATCGCGACGCGCTGCTGCTCGCCACCCGAGAGCTCGTGCGGGAAGCGCTTCGCCTTGTCGGCGAGGCCGACCAGCTCGAGAGCCTCCGGCACCGCCTGCTTGATGAACGCGCGCGACGATCCGATCACCTGGAGCGTGAACGCCACGTTCTGGAAGACGGTCTTGGACGGCAGCAGCCGGAAGTCCTGGAACACCGAGCCGATGTGGCGCCGGAAGTACGGCGTGCGCCGGTTGGACAGGGTCTTGGTGTCCCGCCCCAGCACCACCACGCGGCCCTCGCTCGGGAGGTCCTCACGCAGGATGAGCCGCAGGCAGGAGGATTTGCCGGATCCCGAGGCGCCCACCAGGAAGACGAACTCCCCGCGCTGGACCTCGAAGTCGACATCGTCGAGGGCCGGCCTGGCGGTCCCCCGGTATCGCTTGGTGACGTGTTCGAACCGGATCATGGCGTACCGAGCCTAAGCGCCGGTCCGCGAGCGGCCCCGAGCGACACCCCCGCCGGGCCGGGTCGGCGGGGGCGGCGCCGGGTCAGCGCATGTCCTCCAGCTCCATGCCCTTGGTCTCGGGCACCTTGGCGCGCACGAAGAAGTACGACGCGGCGGCGCACACCGCGTAGAACCCGTAGGCGAGCGACAGCCCCATCTCGCTGAGCACGGGGAAGGTCGTCGAGATCGCGAAGTTCGCGACCCACTGGGCGGCCGCGGCCACGGCAAGCGCGCTGGCGCGAAGCCGGTTCGGGAACATCTCACCGAGGAGCACCCACACGATCGGGCCCCACGTCGCGCCGAAGCCGACCACGAACGCGTTGGCTGCGATCAGCGCGATGATCGACCACGGCGCGTCGAGCTGCGCCGTCGTGACGCCGTCGACCGTGACCAGGCGCGCGAACGAGAACGCCGCCGCCATCGCCCCGAGCGACACGGCCATCAGCGCGGACCCCGCCAGCAGCAGACGACGGCGCCCCACGCGGTCCACCAGCAGCACCGCGACGATCGTGACCGCGATGTTCGTGACCGAGGTGATCACCGAGGTCGCGAGGGCGCTCGACTCGTCGAACCCGACCGAGCGCCACAGCGTCGTCGAGTAGTAGAAGATCACGTTGATGCCCACGAACTGCTGGAAGACCGACAGCAGGACGCCCACCCACACGATCGGCTTGAGCCCGAGCACGGGGCCCACGAGGTCGCGCAGCGACTCGCGCCGCTCCGTGTCCAGCGAAGCGCGGATCTGCTGGATCTTGAGGTTGACGTCCGGCTCGCCCGTGAAGTCCAGCAGGACCTGCGACGCGCGGTCGTTGTCGCCGCGGAGCACGAGATACCGGGGCGACTCCGGCAGGCGCAGCGACATGAGGCCGTAGACCACGGCCGGCACCGCCTCGACCATGAACATCCAGCGCCACGCGGGCAGGCCCATCCAGAGCACCTCGGCCGCGCCGCCCGACACGGCGGCGAGCACGGCGTTGGACAGCAGCGCCACGAAGATGCCGCTCACGATCGCGAGCTGCTGCAGCGATCCAAGCCGGCCCCGGATGTGCGCCGGTGACACCTCGGCGATGTATGCCGGCGCGATCACGGAGGCGGCTCCCACGCCGAGGCCGCCGATCACCCGCCACAGGATGAGGTCGGCCACGCCGGTCGCGAGGCCGGACCCGACCGCCGAGACCAGGAACAGGACCGCGGCGGCGAGCATGACGGGCACGCGACCCCAGCGGTTGGCCATCGACCCGGCGAACCACGCGCCGACCGCGCATCCGAGCAGCGCGCTCGACACCGCGAAGCCCTTGAGGGCGGCGTCCAGGGCGAACTCCCCGGCCAGCGCGTCGACCGCGCCGTTGATCACGGCCGTGTCGAAGCCGAAGAGGAATCCGCCGAGCGCCGCCGCGAGGGCGATGCCGGTCACACGGGCGTTCACGCGTCTATATGCCGTCACGGTCATGCATTCGAGCGTACGTGCCGGTCACGGCCCGCCGGCCCGGGAGCCTCTCAGGCGCGCAGCGCGAGCGCGAAGGGCAGCACCGACTCCGCTCCGGCGCGGCGCAGCTCGCGCGCCGCCAGGGTGAGCGTCCAGCGGCTGTCGGCCAGGTCGTCCACCAGCAGGACGGGGCCGTCGGGCAGCGCGAGCCCGGAGGCGTCGAACCGCCCGTGCACGTCGGCCACCCGGAAGGCGCTGTTGCCGTCGGGTCGGCCGGCCGGCGCCGCCGGATCGGCGGCCAGGTCGCCGAGGTACGGCAGCCGGCCGATCTGCGCGAGCCCGTGCGCGAGCGACGTCACCAGCCGCGGTCGCGTGCGCGACGGCACGGAGACGACCGCCGCGGGGCGCCGCTCCCAGCCCCACTCCGCCAGCACCCGCACGCACGCGTCGAGGAGCCGGGGCGGTACGTCCTGGTCGGGGGCGCCGGCCGCGAACAGCTCCCGCAGGGCGCCGCCCCAGCCGAGGTCGGTGAGGCGCGCGAGCGCGCGTCCCTCGAGCGCCTGCTCGCCCGGGGCGATCCGCCCGGTCAGCGGCACCCCGAGGCGGTCGAGGCCGGACGGCCACTGCCGGCGCACCTCGATCGGCACCCCGACGCGGTCGAGCGCGGAGGCGGCCTGCGCCGTCACGTCGCGCTCGATGCGGCTGGAGAGCCACGGACCCGCGCAGTTGTCGCATCGTCCGCACGGGACCGCCGTGTCGTCGTCGAGGCGGCGCTGCAGGAACTCCATGCGGCACCCCGTCGTGCTCTCGTACGCGAGCATGTCGTCCTGCTCGGCGCGGCGCGCGGCGGCGATCCGCTGATACCGCTCGGCGTCGTAGTCCCACGGCGCCCCGGTCGCCACCCACCCGCCGCGCTCCCGCCGGACCGCGCCGTCGACATCGAGCACCTTGAGCAGCAGCTCGAGCGGGGTGCGCCGGATGTCCACGATCGCCTCCAGCGCGGGCGTCGACAGCGGAGCGGCCGCCGCGCCGAGCGCGGCGAGCACGCGCTCGGCGCGCTCCTGATCCGGCATGGAGGCGGTCGCGAAGTAGTGCCAGATGTCCCGGTCCTCGGGGCCCGGCAGCAGCACGACGTCGGCCGAGTCCGTCGCGCGGCCCGCGCGGCCGACCTGCTGGTAGTACGCCACGGGCGACGACGGCGCCCCGAGGTGCAGCACGAAGCCGAGGTCGGGCTTGTCGAAGCCCATCCCGAGCGCGCTCGTCGCCACGAGCGCCTTGACCTCGTTGCGCTTGAGCATGGCCTCGGACTCCGCGCGCTCGTCGGCGTCGGTCTGGCCCGTGTAGGCCCGCACCGCGTGCCCGTGCTCGCGCAGCAGCCGCGCGGTGTCGACCGCGGCGGCCACCGTGAGCGTGTAGATGATCCCGGAGCCGGGGAGCTCGTCGAGGTGGCTCAGCAGCCATGCGAGCCGGGCTGTGGCGTCGGGCAGGCGCAGCACGCCCAGGCGCAGCGACGACCGCGCCAGCGGACCGCGGATCGTGGTCACGTCCTGCGATCCGAGCTGCTCGACGACGTCCGCGACGACGCGGCTGTTCGCGGTCGCGGTCGTCGCCAGCACGGGCACGCCCGCGGGCATCTGCGCGATGAGATCGCGGAGCCGGCGGTAGTCGGGCCGGAAGTCGTGGCCCCAGTCGCTGATGCAGTGCGCCTCGTCGACCACGAGCATGCCGATGCGGCGCACCAGCGCGGGCAGCTGCTCGTCGCGGAACGACGGGTTGTTCAGGCGCTCGGGCGACACCAGCAGCACGTCGACCTCGTCGGCGTCCAGCCGCGCGAGCACCTCGGCCCACTCGTGCGCGTTCGTCGAGTTGATCGCGACCGCGCGCACGCCTGCCCGCGCGGCCGCCTCGATCTGATCCCGCATGAGGGCGATCAGGGGCGACACGAGCACGGTCGGCCCGGCCCCGCGATCCCGCAGCAGCCGCGTGGCCACGAAGTACACGGCGGACTTGCCCCATCCGGTGCGCTGCACCACGAGCGCGCGGCGCCGGCGCCCGACCAGCGCCTCGATCGCCTCGTACTGCCCCTCGTGGAACACCGCCTCGTCCCGCCCCACGAGGCGGCGCAGCGCGGCGAGCGCCTCATCCCGGAGCGCATCGGAGGGCACGTCGGCGGGCGAGGGATCGTGGAACATGCGTCCAGCCTCGCAGGCCCCGCCGACATCGGACGACCGCCCGCGCACCGTGGGGCAGACTGGATCCGAGGAGGCAGGATGAAGCACCGCGCGGGACGGATCGTCACGGTCGAGTCGCTGGCGGAGCTCGACCGGCGTCTGGCGGAAGGCGCGCGGCACCTCACGGGCTGGCGCCTGATCGGGCTGGATCTGCGGGACCGCTCGCGGGAGCTCGCGGACCGGGACACGTCCCGCACGACGTTCGCGGGCTGCACGTTCGCCCCCGGCGACGAGCTGCTGCACGCCGCACGCGGCGCGCTCATCCTGCCGGACGTGAGCGCCGCGCCGGCCGATCCGCACCGCGCGACGCTGTACACGGCCGACGAGCTCTACGACACCCCGGACTATCGCGGCAGCCTCGACGGGCGCGCGTACGCGTGGTCGCAGGGGCACGATGCGCCCGACGCGCTGCTCGGGCGCGTGCTCCACGACGACGGAATCGACCGCGCCCTGGCCGGATGGGTCGCCGGACGGCGCCTCGTCGGCGTCATGGGCGGGCACGCCATGCGCCGCGGCGAGCGCGACTACGCGGGCGCGGCGCGCCTCGGTCGCCTGCTCGGCCGGGCCGGCTTCACGGTCGCGACCGGCGGCGGGCCGGGGGCGATGGAGGCGGCCAATCTCGGCGCGCGCCTGAGCGCCGCCGACGAGACGGTCCTCGACGAGGCGCTCGTCACGCTCGCGACCGCACCCTCCTACCACCCGTCGGTCGACGCGTGGCTCGCGGCGGCGCGCGTGGTGCTGACGCAGGCGGCGGACGTGCCGGCGACGGACACGCTGGGCGTGCCGACCTGGCACTACGGGCACGAGCCTCCCAACCTGTTCGCGACCGCGATCGCGAAGTACTTCCGCAACGCGCAGCGCGAGGCGATCCTGCTGCAGGTGTGCGCGAGCGGGATCGTGTTCCTGCCGGGCGCGGGCGGCACGGTGCAGGAGATCTTCCAGGACGCGTGCGAGAACTACTACGCGAGCGAGGACGCGATCGCGCCCATGGTGCTCGTGGGCCGGGAGCACTGGACCGAGACCCTGCCGGCGTGGGCGCTGCTGCGGGCGCTCGCGAAGGGGCGGCCCATGGAGCCGCACGTCCACCTGGTCGAGACGGTCGACGAGGCCGCCGAGATCGTGACGCGCGGCGCATGAGCACCGCGTACGCGCCCGCGCCGTCCTGGCGCATGTGGCTGATGTGGGGCATCGGCGTGCTCGGGTACGTGCTCGCCATCACCAACCGCACCTCGCTGTCGGGCGTCGGCGTCGACGCCGCGCACCGGTTCGAGGCCGACGCCTCGACCCTGTCGATGTTCGCGGTGCTCCAGCTCGCCGTCTACGGGTTCATGCAGCTGCCGGTGGGCGTGTGGCTCGACCGGTGGGGCGCGCGCCCCATCATGGCGCTCGGGATGGTGCTCATGGCGGCCGGCCAGGTCGTCATGGCCCTGTCCCCGGACGTGGGCGTGGCCATCGCGGCGCGCATGCTGCTCGGCGCCGGCGACGCCGCCATCTTCCCGGGCGTGCTGCGCCTGATCGCCACGTGGTTCCCGGCCCAGCGCGGCTCGCTCATGATGCAGCTCACGGGCATCCTGGGCCAGCTCGGCCAGGTCGTGGCCCTCGTGCCGCTCCCCCTGCTGCTGCACGCGACGAGCTGGCAGGTCGCGTTCGGGGCGCTCGCGGGCTCCGCGCTCGTGTTCGCGGTGCTGATCGCGCTCATCGTCCGGAACCATCCGCCGCAGCTGCCCGCCGACCTCTCGGTCGACACCGACACCGGCGCGATCACGGTCGTGACGTCGTCGATCGACACGCGGCAGGGCATCCGGGCGGCGTGGTCCCACCCCGGCACGCGGCTCGCCTTCTGGACGCACTTCACCACGCCGTTCGCCGGGTCGGCGTTCGTGATGCTGTGGGGCGTGCCCTTCCTCACGGCGGGCGAGGGCCTCAGCACCGCGCAGGCCGCGACCGTGACCAGCATCTACGTCGTCGCGGGCATCGTGCTCGGTCCCGTGGTCGGGGCGCTCTCGGCGCGGCACCCGCACCGGCGCTCCCGGCTCCTGGTGCTCCCGGCCGTGTGGGTGCAGCTGCTGGTGTGGAGCGTCGTCCTGCTGTGGCCCTCGCCCGCGCCCGTGTGGCTCCTCGTCGTGCTCGTGGTCGCGCTCGCGGCGGGCGGACCGGCGTCCATGGTCGCGTTCGACTTCGCCCGCGCACACAATCCGGCGCACCGGCTGAGCACGGCGACCGGCGTCACGAACGTCGGCGGCTTCCTGGCGGGGCTCCTGGCCATCCTGTTCATCGGCATCGCGATGGACGTGCAGGGCGCCGGCTCGCCCGAGCTCTACTCGGCCGACGCGTTCCGCTGGGCGTTCGCGACGCAGATCCCGCTCTGGCTGCTCGGGATCGCCATGATCCTCCGCGAGCGCGCCCGCACCCGCGCCTACCTGCTCGACCGGTGATGCCCGCCCGCGGCCGTGGCACGATGTGGGCACGACGTCGCCTCACGCGCCCGGTCCGCTCCACCACCGGCGCCGCCGCATGGTGGGCCGCGACCCCCGCGAGACGCACCGCTCGGCCACACCGCTCGAGCTGCTGTACGACCTGACGTTCGTCGTGGCGTTCAGCCAGGCGGGAACGCAGGCCGCCCATCTCCTGGAGCTCGGGCACATCGCCGCCGCCGCCGTCGGATTCGTCCTGGCGGTGTTCGCGGTGACGTGGGCGTGGATCAACTACACGTGGCTCGCGTCGGCGTTCGACCCGCCGCTGCCCGTCGCGCTCGCCCTGTTCGCGGTGTTCGCGGCGCTGGAGATGCTCGTGCCGGTGCTCGCCGAGCGCGGCCGTGGCACGCCCTGGCACCCGCACCACATCGCGGAGCGGTACGGGCTTCGGGCACCGCCATCAGGCCGCGGCGCTCGAGGAGCTCGGCGCGCGCGGCTGATCCGCGGCGCGCCCGCGCGGGCCGTGCGGATGTCCGCGGGTGCTGACAGCATCGGGGTATGACTCCCCCGGCACCCGAGAACCCCCAGGCCCCGGCCGGCGCCCGCCCGCCCGTCGCGCACGGGCCGGTCCATCGCGGCATCGTGCCGCCGTTCCTGCTGCGGCGGATCGCCCGGTTGGATGACGGCGAGGGCGTCGAGCTCGAGCACGCCCCCGAGGCCGCCCGCCGCACGCTCGGGATCGACGGACCGTTCCGGGCCGAGCGCCGCAACGGCGAGCCGGGACTGCCGGGCCTGGTCCGGCCGTCGACGCGGCCGGGGCTGCAGCAGCCGGTCACCGGCTCGACGCCCCCGGGGCAGCCCGATCGGCTGATCTTCGACGCCAAGGGCACCGAGGACCTGCCGGGCGAGCAGGTGCGCGCCGAGGGCGAACCCGACACGGGCGACCTCGCGGTGGCCCAGGCCTACGACGGGCTCGGCGACACCTACGCGCTGTTCTGGGAGGCCTTCGGGCGCGACTCCATCGACGGGGCCGGGATGCGGCTCGACGCGACCGTGCACTTCGGCGACCGCTACGACAACGCGTTCTGGGACGGCGCCCGCATGGTCTTCGGCGACGGGGACGGGGAGATCTTCCGCGGCTTCACCGGCTCGCTCAGCATCATCGGCCACGAGCTCGCGCACGGGGTCACCGAGCGCACCGCCAACCTCGTGTACCAGGGGCAGTCGGGCGCGCTCAACGAGCACGTGTCCGACGTGTTCGGCGCGCTGGTCGAGCAGCGACTGCAGAGCCACACGGCCGATCAGGCGACCTGGCTGGTGGGCGCGGGCATCTTCACGGAGCGGGTGCGCGGCGTGGCGATCCGCTCGATGCGCGCGCCCGGCACGGCGTACGACGACCCGGTGCTCGGCAAGGACCCGCAGCCGGCGCACATGCGCGACTTCGTCGAGACGACCGACGACAACGGCGGCGTGCACATCAACTCGGGCATCCCGAACCGGGCCTTCGTGGTGCTCGCCGAGACGCTGGGCGGCCACGCGTGGGAGCGGGCCGGCCGCATCTGGTACGAGGCGCTCACGGGCGACCGGCTCACCGCGACCGCCACGTTCGCGCAGTTCGCCGCCACGACGATCGCGGTCGGCCGCGAGCTCTACGGCGAAGGATCGGCGGAGGCCGACGCCGTGGCCGCCGCGTGGGACGCGGTCGGCGTCGCGCCCGGACGCCTGCGGCAGGCGATGTCGCGGGACTAGCCTTGCCCGCATGAGGGTGACCGTCTCGAGGACCGGCGGGTTCGCCGGCATCCGCGCGACGTGGGAGGTGCACGTCGAGGCGCAGCCCGACCGCGCCGCGTGGCGCGAGCTCGTGGAGTCGATGCCGTGGGACGACGTGCCGCCCGCCCCGCCCGAGCCCGACCGCTACATCTACCGGATCCGCTGCGAGAAGCACGAGGTCGTGCTCGCGGAGCGCCAGCTGCGCGGCCCCTGGCGCATCCTCGTCGAGCGCGTGCGCGAGCGCGGCCGCCCGGCCGCCCCGCCGCCACCGGCGGCGCCCGACGGCGCGGGCTGACCCCCCCTCCTCCTCACAGCACGTGTTCTCACCGGGGACACGCGATCCGGGCGCCCGGATGACGTGTGATGTCCTGAGACATCACAGGCACCCGGATGACGTGCCGCCGGTGAGAACACGTGTCATCAGACCAGCCGCGCTCGACCAGCACGGCGACCGTGCGCGGCGGGACCGTGACGGTCGCCGTGGCGGCATCCCACGTGGTGCCCTTGACGATCGGGTCGGAGCCGTCCGCGAGGGCGTCCGCGAGGGTGAAGCCACGGCCCTCCAGGCCGTCGACGACCTGGGTCAGCGGCTCGGGCGAGGCGTTGAAGACCACCAGGGCGCCCTCCAGGGCCGCGTCGACGTCGGCGCCGACCGTGTCGTCGACGAGCATGACGATCGAGCCCGCGGCATCCGTCTGCGGGAACGACACCTTCTCGTGGATGAGGTCCGCCGATCCCAGCGTGAGCAGGTCGACCGACGAGCGCACCCGCAGCAGGTCAAGGGCCGCGGCCTCGGCCGTCGCGATGTCGTCCGCGGTCGGCTTGAGCGCGGGGTCGCCCAGGAGCGGCGCCATGATGCCCCACTTGCCGCCGTTGTCGGCCTTGGGCGGCAGGCCCGATCCGAACGTGGACTCCTGCCCCGACCAGTCGATGCGGTTGAACCAGTCGCCCGAGTCGTAGCTGTTGCGGTCGAGCGACTTCGAGCGCAGCAGCTCGGTGCCCGCGTGCCAGAACGACACGGACTGCGACAGCGTCGCGGTCGCGAGCGACAGCGTGTTCATCCGGATGCGGTCGGACATGGCCGTGTCGCGCGGCAGCTTGAGCACCGACAGGTCGTACAGCGTCTCGTTGTCGTGCGCGTCGACGTAGTTGACGACCTCGGCCGGCTCGTCGGCGTAGCCTGCGGGCGACCCGCGGTAGTCGAGCTGATCGCCGCGCAGCACCTCGCCGTTCGACGCGCGCAGCTCGTAGTCGCGCAGGTTGCCCGCGAGGCCCAGCTTGACCAGGTCGGTCTCGTGCCCGAGGTCGGCGAGCGCCTGCTCGGTCGAGCCGTTGATCGCATCGCCGTTCGGGTCGACCCCCAGGCCCGTGCCGAAGCCCTGCCGGAAGGTCGACGAGGAGTCGACGGGGCTGCCGCCGTGGACCGCGTCGCGCAGCCGGTCGTTGAACGTGCCGATGCCCGTGCCGCCGAGGTTGCCCTGCTTGGCCTGCTCGAACAGCCGGTCGCCCGCGACCTCCCCGAAGTCCCAGCCCTCTCCGTACAGGTACACGGTCGTCCCGTCGACGCCGTCGTCCTCGAGGGTCAGGGCGTCGAGCGCCTCGCGCACGGCCGCCATGTTCGCGGTCGAGTGGTGTCCCATCAGGTCGAAGCGGAACCCGTCGACCTTGTAGTCGCGCGCCCACGTGACGACCGAGTCGACCATGAGCTTCTGGGCGGCCGCGTGCTCGGTGGCGACGTTCTCGCAGCACGTCGACTTCTCGACCGCGCCGGCCGCGTTGAGGCGGTGGTAGTAGCCCGGCACGACCCTGTCGAGCACCGACCGCTCCCCCTGACCGGACTGCGCCGTGTGGTTGAACACCTGGTCCAGCACGACCTCGAGGCCCATACCGTGCAGCGCGCCCACCATGGAGCGGAACTCGGCGACGCGCGCGCCGCCGTCGGGGTCGACCGCGTACGAGCCCTCGGGCACCGTGAAGTGGTACGGGTCGTAGCCCCAGTTGAAGCCGTCCTGACCCGCGACCGCGCCGACGCAGGCCTGCTGCTGGTCGGATGCCGGCGGCAGCGCCGCGAGGTCGCAGTCGGGCGTCGCCTGCGCGTCGCGATCCTCCTGGATCGTCGCGATGTCGAACGAGGGCAGCAGGTGCACGGTCGTGATGCCGGCGTCCGCGAGCTGGCGCAGCTGATCCGTGCCGTCGCTGTCGCGCGTGAACGCCCCGTAGGTGCCGCGCAACTCCTCGGGAACCGTCTCGTCGGTGATCGAGAAGTCGCGGATGTGCAGCTCGTAGATCGCGCGGTCCACGTCCTGCTCGACATCCGGATCCGGGGCGTCGCGCCACGCGCGCGGGCGCCACTCGCCGTCCCGCAGGTCGATCGCGACCGAGCGCTCCGAGTTCTCCGTGAGGGCGACCGAGTAGGGGTCGGTCACCACGTTGGTCTCGATCGCGCCGGTGGTCGGCGCGTAGACGCGCACCTCCCACGCGTACTCGTCGCCCTTGAGGGCGCGCGTGCCGCGCACCTCCCAGGCGCCCGAGGCCGCGTCGAAGTCCGCCTCGTGTCGCACCGGGTCGCCGTCGGCGCCCGCCTCCCACGTGAGCAGGGTCGCGGTCTGCGCCGTGGGCGCCCACAGCCGGAACGTGGGGGTCTTGCCGCGGAACGTCACGCCGAGGTCCACGTCCTCGAGCGCCTCCGCATAGAGGTCGTCGAGCACGCCCGGGATCTGGACGCCCGTGAACGCCGTGAGCGTGCCGTCGGGCGCGGTCTGCGAGACCGCGAGCTGCCCTCGCACGAGCGCCGCGGCGTCCTGCCCCTCGACCCGCAGGGCGAGGTGGTCGGCGAGCGCCGGGAAGCGCTCGCGCTGCGCCTCGGTGAGGCCGCCGTCGACCACCGCGAGCGCGATGCCCTCGCCGCCCGCGACCTGCCCGTCGACGACCTCGAGGCCCGCCTCGTCGGACGCGTGCAGCGCGTACGACGCCCCGTCGGCCGAGCCGAGGTCGGCCGGCCATGCGATGGTCTCCGCGTCGATCCAGTGCGCGCGCTCCTCGCCTGTGCCGGCCAGCGGCGGGGCCGCGGCCGTGATCTCGAGCCGGTGGTCGGCGATCGTGTAGCGGAAGGCGACCGGGGTGCCGTCGTCCACGCTGAATGCGATGTTCGCGCCGTCGCGCGCGCCGTCAGCGCCGTAGTTCTCGGCCCAGCTGCGACCGTGCGCGACCTTGGCCTCGTACGAGCCCGCGGGGATCGCATCCGTGGTGAGCTCGTACACGCCGTCGCGGTCGCCGTCGAGCAGCAGCGAGGCCAGGCAGTCCGGCGCCCAGTCGCCCGCGCAGCCGATCTCGCTCTGGAAGCTTCCCGGCACGGTGACCATGGGGCCCTCGGCCGTGGACTGCGCGGCGTTCGAGCGCGGGTCGAACACGAAGGTGATCGGGCCGCCGCCGTGCGTGAACGCGTAGTTCGCCCCGTCGCGCACGCCGCCGACGCCGTAGTTCACGGCCCAGCTGCCGTCGATCGCGATCTTGTACTCGTAGTCGCCCGCGGGCAGGTCGAAGGTCGCCTCGTACACGCCGTCGGCGCGCAGCGAGAGCTTCGCCGCCTCGCACGCCGGGTCCCAGTCGCCGGCGCAGCCGAGCTCGGAGTTGTGGCTGCCGGGGACCGTCACCATCTCGATCGGGTTCTCGGGCTCCTCGGTCTCGGCCAGCGTGACCGCGTTGCCGACCGACGCGTACGTCGACGCGGCCGAGCGGTTCCCCGCGGCGTCGGTCACGACGGCGCGGTACTCGACCAGGGTGCCGCGGGCCAGGCCGGCGACGTCGTGGAACACGCGCGGCGTGGTGTCCTCGGCGGTGCCGAGCGCGCGCCACTCGCTCTCCCCCGCGACCCGCCACGCGAAGCTCGTCTCGATCCAGCGGTCGCCCTCGACGTCCGCCGACACCGCGGCCTGGCCCTCGAGGCCGGCACCGGCCGCGGGCACCGCGACGGCGACCGCGGGGGCCGCAGCGTCGGCCGTGACGGCGCGGTCGGCGCGGTACACGACCGCGCTCAGGGCCGGCACCGTGACGGTCGCGGATGCCGCGGCGTCGCTCGCGATGCCCGCCTCCGCGCCGTACACCGGGGCGTATGCGGCGTCGGCCGTGAGCGTCGTCAGCGTGACCTCGCGCGCCTCCTCGGCGTTGTTCACCGCCACCAGGTACTCGACCTTCTCGTCGCGGTCCACGCGCGAGAACGCGTAGACGCCCGCGCCGCTGTCGGCGTGACGCTCGATCTGCGCGCCGGTGGCGAGCGCCGGGTGCTCGTCGCGCAGCGCCGCGAGCGCCGAGATGTGACCGTAGAGCGGTGCGGCGGTGTCGTAGCGGTCGACCGACCCGGCGTTCTCGCCCGTGACGAGGGGCTGGTCCGCGTACTCGGCGACCTGGCTCGCGAACAGCGTCTGGCGGGCGGACTTGTCACCGCCCAGGCCCGCGAAGCCCTGCTCGTCGCCGTAGTAGACGACGGGCTGACCACGCGTGAGGAACATCAGCTCGTGAGCGAGCTCGTCGCGCTCGAGCGCTTCGCCCGTGTTCAGCAGGAAGTGGCCGACGCGGCCCATGTCGTGGTTGCCCAGGAACGTCGGCAGCGCGTGGGCCGACGAGTCCGGCGTCGTGTAGCGGTCATCCCCGGCGAAGAGACCCTGCAGCCCCTTGGCGGAGTTGCCGCCGGCGAATCCGACGGCCGACGACTGGAACGCGAAGTCCAGGACCGAGTTCATGTCGGTGTCGCGCACGTAGGGCGACAGCTTGACCGGGTCGGCGTCGTACACCTCGCCGAACATGAAGAAGTCGCTCTTGCCCTGCGCATGCGCGTAGTCCAGGACCTCGGTGGTCCAGCGCTCCCAGAACTCGAAGTTCACGTGCTTGACGGTGTCGATCCGGAAGCCGTCGATGCCGAGGTCGATCCAGTCCTGGTAGACGTCGACGAAGCCGTTCACGACAGTGGGGTGCTCAGTCATCAGGTCGTCGAGGCCGTCGAAGTCGCCGTAGGTGACGGACTCGCCGCTCCAGGTCGAGTTGCCGCGGTTGTGGTACAGCGTCGGGTCGTTGAGCCACGCCGGGGTCTTGGCCTCGGCGTCCGTCACGACCGGCGTGTACGGGAAGGAGGTGGCCGCGTCCATCGCGGGGAACGTGTCGCCGCCCGCGTAGTCGGCGGGGTCGAACACGTTGCCGTCCGCGTCGGTGTACGGGCTCGTCGCCTGGTCGACGTACGAGTACTGCGCCTCGGCGTAGTCGATCACGTCGGCGGTGTGGTTGGTGATGATGTCGAAGTACACCTTGAGGCCGCGCGCGTGGGCGTCGGCGATCAGCGCCGCGAGCTCCTCGTTCGTGCCGAGGTGCGGGTCGATCCGCGTGAAGTCGGTGATCCAGTAGCCGTGGTAGCCGGCGCTCGCGTTCGCGCCGGCCCCCTGCACGGGACGGTTGGCGAAGCTCGGCGTGAGCCAGATCGCGGTCGTGCCGAGGCCCTCGATGTAGTCGAGCTTGGACCGCAGGCCCGCGATGTCGCCGCCCTGGTAGAAGCCCTTGTCGGTCGGGTCGAAGCCGTGCGCGTAGCGGTCGCCCTCGATCCCGCCCGTGTCGTTCGCGGTGTCGCCGTTCGCGAACCGGTCGGTCATGACGAAGTAGAAGCGCTCGTCTCCGCCCGGCTGGCGCACGGGGGCGGCCGCGAGCGCGGCGTCGGCGTCCGTGTACTCGCCGGGAAGGCCCGTCACCTCGACGCCCACCCGCTTGCGGTTGTCGTCGAACACGAACCGCAGGCTCGCCGGGCCCGCCACGGTGAGCGGGATGTTGTCGCCGCCGCCGTCGAGTCCGTAGGACTCGTCCCACGTGTCGTTCAGGGCGACCTTGTACTCGTACGATCCGGCCGGCACGGCGAACTCGGCGGCGTACACCCCCTCGGTCCCCGTGGGCAGCAGCTCGGTGTCGGCGCAGGCGGGCTGCCAGTCCTCGGTGCAGCCGAGCTCGGACTGCAGGCTGCCCACGAGCGCGACGGATCGCTCGGCGGCCGCGGCCGGGAGCGACGTGACCGCGGCGCCCGACAGCGCGAGGGCCGGGATGGTCAGCAGGGCGAGGGCGCGGCGGTGCGCGCGGGTCGTCTTCGACAAGTCATCTCCATCGATGCACGGGAACGGCGACGCGGGGCGTCCCCGCGACCGTAGCAACGCGCACGCTGGATCTGCAAGCGCTTGCACGCGTTACATCCGGACTGATCGCGCGTTACAGCGATGGCCCGCACAGCGGGAGCATCGGTGAGCGACGGAAGTGCAAGCGCTTACATCATCGGTGTCCAGGGCGGCGTCTGCCGTTTCGTCTCCGCTCAGCGACCGCGGAGGGAGGCTTCCCGCACGCGCAGATCGCGGGCGAGGTGGTCGCGCTGCTCGATCACGAGCCGCCGCAGCGCGCCGGGCGCGTCGGCGTTCGCCGCGAGCCACGCGTCGACGGGCTCGAGCGAGTCGGATGCCGGGAACAGCCCCGTGACGAGCCGCCGTGCGATCTCGATCGAGCGCTCGGACCACGTGTCGCGGATCCGGGCGAAGTACTCGTCGTCGAACCGCGCGAGCATCGAGCGGCTCTCCCCCGTCCGCGCCCCGGCGATCGTGGCGTCGAGGTGGTCGTTCGTGAGGGAGCGGTCGTCCCACGCCGCGTGCCACGCGGCCGCGCGCACGTCGGCGTCGCGGCGCGCCGCGAGCACCCGGATGCGGGCGGTGCGTCCGGTGGCGGTGTCGTCGCGCGCGAGCTCGGCGTCCGCGTCGGCCTCGCCCGCGTGACCCGTGGCGGCGAGCGCGGTCAGCCACGACCAGCGCAGGTCGGCGTCGAGCGGCAGCCCATCCGGCACGGGCGCCGCGCCGTCGAGCATGGCGCGCAGCTCGCCCGCGCGGGCGTCGTCGAACGCCGCGGCGCCCGAGAGGGCGCGCGCCCACGCGAGCTGCGCGTCGCCTCCCGGTGCGGCCGCGTGGGTCTGCGCCCACGTCAGGTCGAGCCACGCGCGGCGCTCCTCGGCGCGGGCCTCGATCGGCACGTAGTGGCCGATCGCGAACGCCGCGTTGCCGGTGACGCCGCCGAGCAGGCCCACGTGCGCCTCGGCGGGCGCGTGGCGACGGACGATCTCGAGATAGCGGCGCGCGGGCAGCTCGCCGTCGCGGGTCGCGTTCCACAGCGCCGACCAGGCCAGGCCCCGGGCGAGCGCGTCCTCCAGCGTGGACAGCGCCTCTTCCACAGCGTCCAGGGAGCGCGCGTCGAGCCGCGCCTTGGCGTAGGTCAGGTCCCCGTCGTTGATGAGCACGAGGTCGGCGTCGGGCAGCTCGACGCGCGTCCGCTCGTCGCGGAGGTCGGCCTCCACCAGGGCGGTCCGCTCGAGCCGCCCGTCGCGGAGCGCGTAGCAGCCGATCGCGAGCCGGTGCGGGCGCGGATCCGTCTGGATCAGCTCGCCGGCCTCGCGGTCGTACGTCAGGGTCGACATGCCGGTGGTCTCGAGCCAGGCGGCCGACCAGGCGCGCAGGTCGCGGCCCGACGCCGCCTCCAGGTCGGCGAGCAGGTCGTCGAGCGTGGTGTTGCCGTATGCGTGGGCCCGGAAGTAGCGGCGGGCGCCCTCGAAGAACGCGTCCTCGCCCACGTACGCGACGAGCTGCTTGAGCACCGACGCGCCCTTCGCGTAGGTGATGCCGTCGAAGTTGAGCTTGGCCGCCTCGAGATCGGGGATGTCGGCGACGATCGGGTGGGTGGTGGGCAGCTGGTCCTGCTGATAGGCCCACGCCTTGCGGCGCGCCGCGAACGACACCCACGCGTCCGCGAACCGGGTCGCGGCCGCCGAGGCGTGCGATCCCATGTAGTCGGCGAATGACTCCTTGAGCCACAGGTCATCCCACCAGCGCATGGTCACGAGATCGCCGAACCACATGTGGGCCATCTCGTGCAGGATCGTGTTGGCGCGCGCCTCGTGCTGCGCGTCGGTCGACGCGCCCCGGAAGACGTACGCCTCCGTGAAGGTCACGAGGCCCGGATTCTCCATGGCGCCGAGGTTGTACTCGGGCACGAACACCTGGTCGTACGTCGACCACGGGTAGGGGAAGCCGAACGCCTCGTGGAAGAAGTCGAGGCCCTGACGCGTGATCTCGAGGATCTCGTCGGCATCGAAGTGCCGCGCGAGCGACGCGCGGCAGTAGGCGCCCAGCGGGACGGTGAGCCCGTCGCGCTCCCATTCCCCGCTCGCGCCGTGGTACGGCCCTGCCGCGACCGCCGTGATGTAGCTCGACAGCGGCAGGGTCGGCGCGAACTCGACCGTCTGGGCGTCGCCGTGCACCTCGGTGCGGACGGCGGCCTGGTTCGAGAGCACGTGCCAGCCGGCGGGCGCCGACACGACGAACGTGAAGCGCGCCTTCATGTCGGGCTGCTCGAAGCACGGCATGACGCGGCGCGCGTCGGCGGGCTCGTACTGCGTGTACAGGTAGGTCTCGCCGTCCACCGGGTCCCGGAACCGGTGCAGGCCCTCGCCCGAGCGGCTGTAGGCGCCGACGGCCTCGATGCGCACGACGTTCTCACCCTCGAGCCCCGCGAGCAGGATGCGTGCGCCGTCCCACGCGACGTCCCGGTCGACGCCGTTCACGACCACCCGCTCGACCGACTCGCCGATGAAGTCGACCCAGGTCGCCTCCACGGTCGCGTCGAACTCCAGCGTCACGACGGTCGGGAATCCCGTGCGCCCGGCGTCGGGCGCACCCGTCAGGTCGAGCTCGACGCGCACGTCGCGGAGCGAGATCGACGCGGAGCGCGCGGCCGTCTCGTCGCGGGAGAGGTTGGCGGCGGCGTTGGCGGAGGTCATCCGTCCATCGTTCCACGTCGGGGACGAGTGTCCGGTTCACCGGCACGGCCGCGGATCGCCGGCCGTACCGCCGCAGTGGGGCATCGTCAACCCCGTTCGGCAGGATGCGCCGGCGACCTACGGTCGGGAGCACACCGATCCGGAAGGGAGCACGATCATGACCGATTCCGAGCGAGGCAACACCACGCACGGTCCCCGAACGGACGAGCAGCTGGCGCAGGAATCGCGCGGCATGGTGCAGGGACACGGCGCCCCGCACGCCGAGCCGTTCCGCGAGACCGAGCCGCTGCCCGATGACACGGATGCGCCGGACGTCGATCGGGCGTTCCGGCACGAGACCGCGCCCGGCGCGGAGACCGAGGACGGCGCGCTCGAGCAGGCGCCGGTGGGGGACGCACCGGTCGCCGACGACGTCGAGCCGCCGCGGCGCGGCGCCTCGGAGGAGGACGCGCCCGAGGATCTTCTCGACGACCGCGGGGTCGAGGAGGGCGGCGCGGATGAGTGACACCGGCGTGAAGACCGCCGATCTGGCCGACCTGCTCGCCGAGCCCGGGCCGTGGACGACCGTGGTCGTCGACGGCCGCGGCGGGCGTCCCCAGGCCGAGGAGCTGGCTCGGCGCCGCGCGGTGACCGAAACGCTGGGCGACCTCGGAGCGCCGGGCGACGACGTCCGCGCCGTCGCAGAGGCGCTCGACGAGGGCGACGGCCTGCCGAGCCCGTCCACGCGCGTGCTGCTCGTCCGCGGCGGCCGCGCGGTCCTGGACGAGTCCTTCGTCGGCGCCCGGCGCGGGGGCGAGGTGCTGGAGCACGGGCCGCTCCCCCGCATCCTGCCGCTCCTGCGGCATCGCGCGGGCGTCGTCCCGTATCTGGTCGTCGAGACCGCGCGCGAGGGCGCCCGGCTCAGCCTGTGCCAGGCGCAGCGCGGCGCGCGCGACACCGAGACGACCGAGATCGAGGGCCGCACCGACAGCCTCAACAAGGTGCAGGCCGGCGGATGGTCGCACCGCAGATACCAGAACCACTCCGAGGACATCTGGGAGCACAACCAGGCCGAGGTGGCCGAGGCGGTCGACCGGCTGGTGCGCGAGCGGCGGCCGCGGTTCGTGGTCGTCGCAGGCGACGTGCGAGCGCGACAGCTGCTGCTCGAGCGCCTCGCGCTCGCGTCGCGGGGGCTCGTCCTCGAGGTCGACGCGCACACCAAGGCGGAGGGCTCCGACGACGGCGCGCTCGACGACGCCGTCTCGCGCGCCGTGCAGGCGGGCATCGACGCCGAGATCGCCGAGGCCCGCGACCGCGCGGCCGCCGGTCACGGCGCGTCGGGAGCGCGCGGCTTCGGCGACGTCGTCGCGGCGCTGCAGCAGGCGCGCGTGGACACGCTGCTGCTGGATGCGCGTCTCGCCGACTCCGACGAGACCCTGGTCGCACTCGACACGCAGCCGTGGATCGCGCGACAGCGCGGCGACGAGCTCGCGGCCGGCTCGCTCGGCCCCGTGCAGGCCGCCGAGGCGCTGGCCCGCGCGGCCGTGCTGAGCGGCGCGCGCGTGCTCGTGATCGAGGACGACCTGCCCGATGGCGAGCCCCGGGACGGGCGCCCGCCGGCCGAGCCGCTCGCGTCGCTGAGGTGGGCGGACGGCGGATGACCACCGCACCGGGTCTCGTGCGGGTGGGGGTCTCCGGCTGGCGCTACCCCAGCTGGCGCGGAGACTTCTACCCGCGCGGCCTGGTGCAGCGGCGCGAGCTCGAGTACATCGGCGAGCGCATGTCGAGCGCCGAGATCAACGGCTCCTTCTACTCGCTGCAGCGCCCCGAGAGCTACGTCCGGTGGCGCGACAGCGTGCCGGGCGGTTTCGTGTTCGCGGTCAAGGGACCGCGCTACATCACGCACATGCTCCGCCTGCGCAGCGCCGGCACCGCCCTGTCGAACTTCTTCGCTTCGGGGCCGCTCGCGCTCGGACCGAAGCTGGGGCCCATCCTCTGGCAGCTGCCGGCGCGCCATCCGTTCGAACCCGACACGCTCGACGCGTTCCTGGCCTCGCTGCCGCGCACGACAGCCGCCGCGCTCGAGATCGCGCGCGGGCACGACAGCCGGCTCACGGGGCGCACGTGGCTGGAGATCGACGAGGACCGCCCGCTGCGGCACGCGATCGAGCCGCGCTCGGACAGCTTCGCCGATCCGGCCTTCGCGGACATGCTGCGAGAGCGCGACGTCGCCCTGGTCGTCGCCGACAGCGCGCAGGAGTTCCCGATGTTCGACGCCGTCACGTCCGATCACGTGTACGTCCGGCTGCACGGCTCGCAGGAGCTCTACATGAGCGGGTACACCGCGGAGGAGCTCGACGAGTGGGCCGCCAGGGTGCGCGCGTGGGCGGACGGCTCCGGATGCCCCGACGGCGCCCCGCGCGACGTCTACGTGTACTTCGACAACGACGGCCGCGGGTTCGCTCCCCACGACGCGGTCGCGCTCGAGGCCCGGCTCGCAGCGGTCCCCACGGGCTGAGGGAATGCCCCCCACTCCATTCGGTTGAATGGGGATGTGAACGACGCCCTCCGCATGCCCGCCGACCGCCGGGCGACCGTCGTCGTGATCGGCGCGGGCCAGGCGGGGCTGTCGGCCGCGTACCACCTGCGCCGCCAGGGCTTCCAGAGCGCGCTCGAGCACCCGGGCGGCGAGCGCACATACGTCGTGCTGGACGCGAACCCAGCGCCCGGCGGGGCCTGGCAGCACCGCTGGGAGTCGCTGCACGTCGGCAACCTGAACCGGATCTTCGACCTGCCGGGTCTGCCGCAGCCGGCCATGGACGCCGACGAGCCCAGCCGCACGGCCGTGCCGCGCTACTTCGCGGAGTTCGAGGACCGCTACGCGTTCCCGATCCTCCGCCCCGTGCGGGTCGACAGCGTGGACTACGCGGACGACGACGAGACCGGCGACCTGATCGTGCGCACCGACCACGGCACGTGGACCGCCCGCGCGCTCGTCAACGCGACCGGCACGTGGAACAACCCTGTGCTGCCCTCCTACCCCGGCAAGGAGACGTTCCGCGGCCGACAGCTCCACACGCGTGACTACGGCGCGCTGGAGCACTTCGCGGGAAAGCGGGTCGCGATCGTGGGCGGCGGGATCTCGGCCATCCAGCAGCTCGAGGAGATCTCGCGCGTGGCCGACACCTTCTGGTACACGCGCCGCGAGCCGGTCTTCATCGAGGGCGAGTTCGACCCCGAGACCACGGGTCGGAGCACGATCGACAAGGTCATCGCCGATGTGGAGGCGGGCCGGCCCACCGGGAGCGTCGTCGGCTACACCGGGCTCGGCTGGTCGCGGTACGCGCGCGCGGCCCAGGCGCGCGGCGCCCTCGTGCGCCGCCCGATGTTCACGCGGCTCGAGCCCGAGGGCGTGCGGGAGGCCGACGGCTCGTTCACGCCGCTCGACGCGATCCTGTGGGCCACGGGTTTCAAGGCCGACCTGCGCCACCTCGACCCGCTGTACCTGCGCAACGAGCTGGGCGGCATCACGATGCGCGGCACGCAGGTGCGCGGCGAGCCGCGCGTCCACCTGATCGGCTTCGGTCCGTCTCAGTCGACCGTGGGCGCCAACCGGGCCGGCCGCGAAGCCGTCGCGGGCCTCGTGCGCTACCTCGACGAGGGCTGGGCCGAGGAGGACGTGGCGGTCTGACGGCCGGAAGGACGGCACGTCAGAAGGGCGATGCGCCGCCCGATCAGACGCGGCGACGGGAGTCGAACCCGCAACGCCGCCGGGTATGAGCCGGGGCCCGGGACCACCCGGATCGCCGCGATGACCCCACGGTACGTCCGGATGCCGCATCACCCAGCCCCGTGACGAGATGTTGCGGAATCGCTCAGGCGCGCGCCGCTCGGCGCTTTCCGGCCCGCGGCGTCAGCACGGCGCCCTCACGCGAGAGCCGCACGGCGATCAGTCCGAGCACCAGGACGACGATCCAGAACCCGGCGACCGCCCCGATGCCGCCGACGACCATGAGGGCGGTCGCGATCATGGGTGTGAAGCCGGCGCCGAGCGTCGACGCACCCTGGTACGCGAGCGAGGCGCCCGTGTAGCGCACGTCCGGCGGGAACTGCTCCGAGATGTACGCGCCGATCGGGCCGGCGAGGATGCCCTGGATCAGACCGTTGCCGACCACCACCGCGATCGCGAAGCCCCATGCCGTGCCGTCGTGCAGCAGCACGAGCGCCGGGAAGGCCCACAGCACCCCCAGCACGCCGCCGATCGTCAGCACCGTGCGCCGCCCGATCCGGTCGGAGAGGCGTGCCGCGGCGAACGACACGACGATCGTGACGACCGCCGCGAGGCCCTTGATGTTGAGCACGGCCTCGCGCGCGACGCCCGCGCCGGTCGCCTCGGACGCACCCCACGACGTCAGGATGCCCTGGCACGCGTAGAACCCGAGCGAGGCGACGAGGGTCAGGATCACGACGCGCGGGTGCCCGGTGAGCACGCGCGTCAGCGGGATGCGGCGACGCTGCGTGCGCTCCGCCGCCTCCGCCTCCAGCCGCTCGAACACGGGCGACTCGGCCACCTTCAGCCGGATGACGAGACCGACGACGATCAGCAGAGCCGAGAAGAGGAAGGGGATGCGCCAGCCCCACACCAGGAACTGGTCACCTGTGAGCGCCGAGACCCCGGACACCACGAAGGTCGCCAGCAGCCCGCCCGCGGGACCGCCGGCGTTGGCGAACGCGGCCGCGAAGCCGCGCTTGCGCTCGGGCGCGTGCTCGAGAGCCATGAGCGTCGCGCCACCCCACTCGCCGCCGACCGAGATGCCCTGCACGATGCGCAGCAGCACCAGGATGATCGGGGCCGCGACGCCGATCATCGCGGGCGTGGGCAGCAGGCCGATCGCGACGGTCGCGACGCCCATCATCAGCATGGACAGCACGAGCATCTGCTTGCGGCCGAGGATGTCGCCGAAGTGGCCGAACAGGATGCCGCCGAGGGGCCGCGCGAGGTAGCCCACCGCGAGCGTCGCGAACGAGGCCAGCAGGCCGATCCCGTCGGGCTGGTCGCCGAAGAACACCTTGTCGAAGATCAGGGCGACCGCGGTCGCGTACAGGATGAAGTCGTAGTACTCGATCACGCTGCCGATGAACGACGAGCCGAGCACGCGGCGCAGGTCACGGGTGTTGAGCGAATCGGAGGCCGGCTGTTCCCCCGCGATGCCCATCAGGTGCCACTTCGTGCTGAGCGAGACGCCGTCGTCGACCGCTGATCCGAGACTCCCACACCGACCGTGCGAGCGCCTCCGTGTCAGCATCCTCCGGGACGCCGCACGTGCGCGGATGCTACGGTGAGCGCATGGAGATCGAGGTCGACAGGATCTAGCCGAACGCCGCCCCCATCGCACAGATGGCTCAGGGCCCCGCGTTCGCGCCCCACCGTTCTCGCGCCGTTCCGGCCGACGGTGACGCGCAGCGATTCCTCACCCGATCGGATCCCCGTCCGCACGCCCTCCGGCGCCCGCGGACGCGCGTCGACCTCGACCGGCCCGTGCGCATCCGCACCGCCGAAAGGTCCCACACTCATGCCAGCCCCCACCTCCGTCACCCTCCGCGACCTCGCGTTCGAGTGGCCCGACGGCTCGCCCGCCCTCGACGGCCTGAACGGCACGCTGCCCACGGGCCGCACCGGTCTGGTCGGGCGCAATGGCGTCGGCAAGTCGACACTGTTCCGGCTCATCGCCGGCCTGCTCGCCCCGACCCGCGGCCGGATCGAGACCGCCGGCGACGTCGGCTACCTGCCGCAGACGCTCACCCTCGACCACGACGCCACGGTCGCCGACCTGCTCGGCATCGCCCCCGTGATCGCGGGACTCCGCGCGATCGAGTCGGGCGACGTCGACGAGCGCCACTTCGACGCCGTCGGCGACGACTGGGACGTCGAGTCCCGCGCGGACGAGGCCCTGCACGAGATCGGCTTCTCGGCCGCCGACCTCGGCCGCCCGGTCGCCCGCCTGTCGGGCGGCGAGGCGATGCTGAGCGCTCACCGGGCTGCGCCTGAGGCGCACGCCCATCACGCTGCTCGACGAGCCGACCAACAACCTCGACCGGCCGACGCGCGCGCTGCTCGGCGAGCTGGTCGACGCCTGGCCCGGGACGCTCGTCGTCGTGAGCCACGACCTCGAGCTGCTCGAGCGGATGGAGCACACCGCCGAGCTGCGCGCCACCGGCCTGGGACAGGAGGCCCGGGGCCGAGGCGCGCGCCTGGAGGTGTTCGGCGGCCCCTACAGCGCGTTCCGCGAGTCCGTCGAGCAGGATCAGGCCGCGGCTGCGCAGGCCGCGCGCACCGCCAAGCAGGCGCTGAAGGTCGAGAAGCGGCAGCGCGCAGAGGCGGAGGCGAAGATCGCGGCCCGGGCGCGGGCCGGGAAGAAGGCCTCCGAGAACATGCCGAGGATCCTTGCGAATTCCCTCGCCCGCAAGGCGCAGGCGACCGCGGGATCGCTGCGCGGCACGCTCGACAGCCGGGTCGAGGCCGCTCAGGAGGCGATGGACGCCGCCGACGCGCTGGTGCGCGACGAGGAGCACATCCATCTCAGCCTCCCCGACCCGGATGTGCCCCGCGGCCGCCGGCTCGCGGAGCTCACGGACGGCACCCGCACGGTGGTGATCCAGGGCCCCGAGCGCGTCGCGCTCGTCGGCCCCAACGGCGCGGGCAAGACGACGCTGCTGGACCAGCTTGTATCCGGCACCGCGCCCCGGGGCGCCCTGCGCGGCACGCTGCTCACGTCACGGGTCGGGTACCTGCGCCAGCGGCTGGACGACCTCGACGACTCCCGGTCCGCCGTCGACAACGTGCGGGACACGGCACCCGGCACTGCCCCTGGCGAGCTGCGCAACCAGCTGGCGAGACTGCTGCTGCGCGGCAGCGCGCTCGATCGCCCGGTCCGCACGCTGTCCGGGGGCGAGCGGTTCCGAGTGGCGCTCGGGCGGCTGCTGCTCGCGGATCCCCCGGCGCAGCTGCTCATCCTCGACGAGCCCACCAACAATCTCGACATCTCCAGCGTCGAGCAGCTCGCCGAGGCGCTGGAGGCCTACCGCGGCGCCGTACTGATCGTCAGTCACGACCATGCGTTCCTGCGCCGCGTCGGCATCGACGCGGTCGTGGCGCTCGAGCCGGGCGGCCGCCTGGCCGAGCGCCCCGCGCTCGACGACTGACGCCAACGGCTCGGGCCGCCTCCGGRGGGGAGGCGGCCCGAGCCTGCGGGAGCGGGATCCCTCAGCGCGCGGCGCCCGCGCGGCGCTTGTTGTAGATGTCGAACGCGACGGCGATCAGCAGGACGATGCCCTTCACGATCTGCTGCGTCGCCTGGTCGATGCCGAGCAGCTGCATGCCGTTCGACATGACGGCCATCACGAGGCCGCCGACCATCGCGCCCGTGACGCGGCCGACACCGCCCGTGGTCGAGGCGCCGCCGATGAAGCACGCCGCGATCACGTCGAGCTCGAACATGTTGCCCGCCCCCGGCTGGGCGCCGTTCGAGCGCGCCGAGAAGATCGCGCCGGCGATGCCCGACAGCAGGCCCATGTTCACGAAGATCCAGAAGTTGACCTTCTTGACGTTCACGCCCGACAGCTGCGCGGCCGACAGGTTGCCGCCGATCGCGTACACGTGGCGCCCGAACACGCTGCGCGTGGTGATCAGCTGGTACACCATGATCAGCACCGCGAGGATGATCAGCACGATCGGCAGACCGCGGCTGTGGGCGATCTGCCACGCGAAGGCCATCACGACGGCCGCCACAAGCACGATCTTCAGCACGAACAGATACATCGCCTCGACGGTCTGCTTGTACTTGATGCGGCCCCGGCGCGTGCGCCACTGCGACCACGCGAAGCCGGCCACCGCGACCGCGCCGATCAGGACCGTGAACGCGTCGTAGCCGTCGCCGCCGATCAGGCCGTTCAGGAAGCCCGTCGCGATGGTCGTGTACTCGCGCGGGAAGGGCGAGAGCGAGATGTTCTCGAGCACCAGGTAGGTCACGCCGCGGAACAGCAGCATGCCGGCGAGCGTCACGATGAAGGCCGGGATGCCGACGATCGCCACCCAGAAGCCGTGCCACGCGCCGACCACCAGGCCGACCGCGATCGCCGCGACGATGCCCACCCACCAGGGCGCGCCCTGCTTGATCACGAGCACGGCCGAGACGGCGCCCGCGAGGGCCACCACCGATCCGACCGACAGGTCGATGTGGCCCGCGATGATCACCATGATCATGCCCAGGGCGAGGATCAGGATGTGCGAGTACTGCAGCACCAGATTGGTGAGGTTGTTGGGGCTCAGCAGCACGCCGTCGGTGACGATCGCGAAGAACGCGACGATGATGACGAACGCGATGTAGATGCCGGACGTGCGCAGGTTGCGGGTGAACAGATCCTTGAGATCCGTGAGGGCGCTGCTCATCGCGCCTCCTCCTTCGGCGTGTTCTTCTCGATGGTCATGAGGGCCATCAGGCTCTCCTGGGTGGCCTCGGCGACCGGGAGCTGTCCCGTGATCCGCCCGTAGGCGAGGGTGTAGATGCGGTCGCACATGCCGAGCAGCTCGGGCAGCTCGGACGAGATCATCACGACCGCCTTCCCGGCCTCGGCGAGGCGGTTGATGATCGTGTAGATCTCGTACTTCGCGCCGACATCGATGCCGCGCGTGGGCTCGTCGAGGATCAGGACCTCGGGAGCGCTCTGGAGCCACTTCGACAGCACGACCTTCTGCTGGTTGCCGCCGGACAGGGTGCCGACCGTGGCCATCACGGTGGGCGCCTTGATGTTCATGCTCTGGCGGAACTCCTGCGCGACCTGGATCTCCTCGTTCTCGTTGATCCAGCCGTTCGAGGAGACCTTCTCGAGCGACGCCGCCGAGATGTTCGTGCGGATGTCGCTGATCAGGTTGAGGCCGTAGTGCTTGCGGTCCTCCGACACGTAGGCGATGCCGTTGTCGATGGCCTCCCCGACGGTGCGGGTCTGGATCTCGCGGCCGTGCAGGTACACCCGGCCCGAGATGTCGCGGCCGTAAGAGCGCCCGAACAGGCTCATCGCCAGCTCGGTGCGCCCTGCGCCCATCAGGCCCGCGATGCCGACGATCTCGCCGGCCCGCACGTCGAACGAGGCGCCCTCCACGACGACCCGGCCGGGCTGCGTGGGGTGATGCACGGTCCAGTCCTCGACGCGGAAGACCTCCTCCCCGATGTGCGGCGTGCGCTCCGGGAAGCGGTGCTCCAGGTCGCGGCCGACCATGCCGCGGATGATCCGCTCCTGTGTGGCGTCGGGACCGTGCATGTCGATCGTCTCGACGGTCTCGCCGTCGCGGATGATCGTGGTCGAGTCCGCGATGGCCTCGATCTCGCCGAGCTTGTGGCTGATGATGATGCACGTGATGCCCTGGTCGCGCAGCTGACGCAGCAGGCCGAGCAGGTGCTCGGAGTCCGTGTCGTTCAGCGCGGCCGTCGGCTCGTCCAGGATCAGCAGGCGCACGTCCTTCGTCATCGCCTTGGCGATCTCGATGAGCTGCTGCTTGCCCACGCCGAGCTGGCCGACGTGCGTGACCGGGTTCTCGTGCAGGCCGACGCGCTCCATGAGCTCGGCGGCCTCGGCGTTGGTCTGGTTCCAGTCGACCAGCCCGCCGCGCACGCGCTCGTTGCCGAGGAAGATGTTCTCGGCCGCCGACAGGAACGGGACGAGCGCGAGCTCCTGGTGGATGATGACGACGCCGTGCTCCTCGGAGTCCTTGATCGAGGAGAACCGCACCTCCTCGCCGTCCAGCAGGATCTGGCCGTCGTACGTGCCGTGCGGGTACACGCCGGAGAGGACCTTCATGAGGGTCGACTTGCCCGCGCCGTTCTCGCCGCAGATGGCGTGGATCTCCCCGCGGCGCACGCTCAGGTTGACGTTCTTGAGCACCTTCACGCCGGGGAAGTTCTTGGTGATGTTGCGCATCTCGAGGATGGCGTCCGACATCGTGGTGTCCTTCGTCTCGTCGGATCCGGGATGACGATGCCCGCCGAAGCGGGGTCCGGCGGGCATCGTCGGGAGGTGGGACGGACTCAGTCCGACTGGCCCTTCTCGATCTCCTCGGCGGTCCAGTAGCCCGAGTCCACGAGCAGCGACTCGATGTTCTCGGCCACCACGATGTCCGACTCGAGCAGGTACGACGGCACGACCTTGACCTGGTTGTCGTAGGTCTCGGTGTCGTTGGCCTCCGGCTCCTCGCCCGCGGCGTACGCCTTGGCGGCCTCGACCGCCTGCTCGGCGAGCTTGCGCGTGTCCTTGAAGATGGTCGAGTACTGCACGCCGTCCGCGATCAGCTTCACCGAGGCGATCTCGGCGTCCTGGCCCGTGACGATCGGCAGGCCCGAGGCCTGGTCCGGGCCGTACCCGGCGTTCTGCAGGGCCGTGATGATGCCGCGCGAGAGGCCGTCGTAGGGCGACAGCACGCCGTGCAGCTCCTTCGCGCCGCCGTCGTACGTCGACGTGAGAAGGTCCTCCATGCGCTTCTGCGCGGTCTCCTGCAGCCAGCGCAGCGTCGCGGCCTGCTCGATGTCCGTCTGGCCGGAGGGGACGACGAGCGTGCCGTTGTCGAGGTAGGGCTGGAGCGTGTCCATGGCGCCCTGCCAGAAGAAGTGCGCGTTGTTGTCGTCCAGCGAACCCGCGAAGAGCTCGATGTTGAACGGCCCCGTCTCACCCGTCTCGGCGCCGCTCTCGTCGAGGATGCCCAGGCCGGTGAGCAGCGACGTCGCCTGCTGCACGCCCACGTTGTAGTTGTCGAACGTGACGTAGAAGTCGACGTTCTCGGTGCCGTTGATCAGACGGTCGTAGGCGATGATCGGCACGCCCTGGTCGGCGGCGGCCTGCAGCTGGTTGGCCAGCGCGGTGCCGTCGATCGAGGCGACGATCAGGATGTCGGCGCCCTTCGTGATCATCTGGTCGATCTGCTGCTGCTGGGTCGGGATGTCGTCGGCCGCGTACTGCAGATCGACCGTGTAACCGGCCTCCTCCAGGCCCGCCTTGACGGCGTCGCCGTCGGCGATCCAGCGCTCCGACGTCTCGGTCGGCATCGCGACGCCGACCGTGATGTCCTCGGGCGCCTCGGTGTCGCCGCCGCCCGCGGGCGCGCCCGCTCCGCCTCCGGCGCATCCGGCGAGCGCCAGGGCCAGTCCGGCCGTGGCCGCCGTCGCGAGGGTGAACCGCTTCGCAGTCCGCTTCATTGCTGTGCCTCTTCTCTTCTTCGAGATCCGGGACGTCCCGGCGTGGGACCATGTTAGCGCTCACACATGGCTGTGTGCACGTTCACACGAGGCACTTTATCCCCCGGGCGCGGCGGCGCCCCCGACCGTCAGCTGGTGGCGAGTCGCAGCATCGTCCAGGACACGGCCGGCAGCACCGCCTTCACGCGGGCGCCGTCCGCGGTCGCTCCCGCGTTCGGAACCGGCACCACCGAGTCCGCATCGTCGGCCGTGGCCTGCCAGGTGTGATCCGGATTCGACAGCGTGACCGCCTCGACGATGCGCAGATCTCCGAGCCCCCGCACGTCCACGGCGAGCTCGAGCTCGTCCGCGACCGAGCGGTTGACCGCGAAGACCACGACGTCGCCGGTCGCCGGGTCGTGGGTCGCGACCGCGTCGAGCGCCGCGACCTCGCCGAACTTCGCCGTCTCGTGCGTGGGCGTGTCGACCGCGAGCCGCAGCACGTCGCCCGCGGCGTGCCGGGCCGTGAGGGCGAACGGGTGGAAGATGGTCTGCCGCCAGCTGCGCCCGCCCGGCTCGGTCATGATCGGCGCGATGACGTTCACCAGCTGCGCGAGCGACGCGGCGTGCACCCGGTCGCTGTGGCGAAGCAGCGAGATCAGCAGCCCGCCCACCACGACGGCGTCCGCCACGTTGTACCTGTCCTCGAGCAGCACGGGCGCGACGGGCCAGTCGTCGCCCTCGGGCACGTGGGACTCGGCCCGCTTCTGGTACCACACGTTCCACTCGTCGAACGAGATCGCGATCCGCTTGCGGTGCTTGCCTGCCGCGCGGACGGCGTCGGAGGTCGCGACCACCGACTCGATGAAGTGATCCATGTCCACCGCGGAGGCCAGGAACGACGCGAGATCGCCGTCCTCCTCGTAGTAGTAGGCGTGCGCCGAGACCATGTCGACGTGGTCGTACGACTCCGTCAGCACGACGCGCTCCCACTCGCCGAAGGTGGGCATGCCCGATCCGGACGATCCGCACGCGACGAGCACGAGATCGGGGTCGATCATCCGCATGGCGCGGGCCGTCTCGGCCGCCAGCCGGCCGTACTCGGCGGCCGTCTTGTGGCCGATCTGCCACGGGCCGTCCATCTCGTTGCCGAGGCACCACATCCGGATGTCGTGCGGCTCCTCGGAGCCGTTGGCGCGACGCAGGTTCGCCAGGGCCGTGTCGCCCGTGCCGTTGCAGTACTCGAGCAGATCGAGCGCCTCCTGCACGCCGCGCGTGCCGAGGTTGACCGCCATCATGGGCTCGACCCCCGCGGCCCGGCACCAGCGCACGAACTCGTCGACGCCCACGAGGTTCGGCTCGGTGGAGTGCCAGGCGAGCTCGAGCCGCCGCGGTCGGTCGGCGACCGGGCCGATGCCGTCCTCCCAGCGGTACCCGGAGACGAAGTTGCCTCCCGGATAGCGCACCGTCGTGACCCCGAGCTCGCGGGTGAGCTCGAGCACGTCGCCCCGGAAGCCGTCGGCGTCGGCCGTGGGGTGGCCGGGCTCGTGGATGCCCGTGTACACGCAGCGCCCGAGGTGCTCGACGAACGAGCCGAAGGTGCGCGGACGCACGGGGCCGACGGTGAAGGCCGGGTCGACCGTGACGGAGGCGGTCAGCATGGAGGGATTTCCTTTCGGTGGTGGATGCACGGCAGGGGACGGCCGCGGACGGCCGGTGAGGTGGTCGGGATGACCGGCCGGCGGCGCGGAGGCACGCGCCGCCGGCCGGCGGGATCAGCCGAGTTCGTTCTCGAGGTCGGTCTGCGCCTGCTCGAGGACCTGCTGAGCCGGCACCTTGTTCTCGAACGCCTCGTTCAGCGTCACGGTGCGGAACAGGTTGTCGACCGAGGGCCAGTTCGGCGACGAGAAGGACTCCCAGTGGCCGATGCCGTCCTTCACCTGGTTCAGGACGTCGAACAGGTTCGTCTGGAAGTACTGGTTGAACTTGTTGTCGGGGTTGTGGGTGACGGCCTCGTCCTCCCAGACCGACATGTTCACGGGGTCGAAGCCGAGCTCCTCCCACACGGCCACGTTGGCCTCAGGCGAGAGCTTCGCGAACGCCAGCCAGTCGGCCGCGAACTCCGCGACGGGCGACGAGCCGATGACCGCGGTGCCGGTGCCGCCGCCGCCGATCGTCTTGACCGCGGCGCCGTCGGGGACGGGAGCCGGCGCGATGGCGATCTTGCCGGCGAGGTCGGGCATGTAGTCCACGAACCGCGAGGTGTACCACGCCGGGTACACGACCGCGGCGAAGTCGCCGCTGTTGATGGCGCCGTAGGCCTGCTCGTCGTCCGGGCTGCCGCCGGGGATCGTCGAGATCGCGCCGGCCTCCTGCATCTCCTGCAGCATCGAGATGGTCTCGACCGCCTCCGGGCTGTCCACCTGCGGGTTGCCGTCGGCGTCCATCCACTCGCCGCCCAGCTGCGCGGTGATGAGCGGCTCGACGAACGTCACGCCGGTCTCGGCGATGCCGAACGCCTTGCCCGTGGCCTCGTTGTACTGCTGGCCCGCGGCGCTGAAGTCGTCCCAGGTCTGGATCGTGGTGTAGTCGATGCCGGCGCCCTCGAGGAGCTCGGTGTTGTAGAACGCGACGAACGCCCCGACGTGTGTGGGGAACGCGTAGATCGAGCCGTCCTTCGAGTAGAGGTCGAGGCGCGCCTGGACGATGTCGTCCACGTAGGGCTCGGCGACCTCCGTGAGGTCGACCAGCGGCGGGTTCTCGCCCCGCACGAAGTTCGCGAACTTGTTGACCTCGATGTCGACGACGTCCGGGAGGCCCTCGCCGGCGTTGAGCGCCAGCTGCAGCTTGTTGTGCATCTCCTCGTACGGGTACACCGTGATCTGGATATCGATCGCGCTGTCGGGGTTCTCCTCGTTCCAGGCCTCGGCCATCGCCTCGTAGAAGGCGGCGTGGACCTCGGCGAACACCCACATGTCGACGACGGTGGAGCCGTCCTCATTCACGGTGGGCGCCTGGCCGCCGCCGCTGCAGCCGGCCAGGGCGCCGGCCGTGAGGGCGAGAACCGCCCCCATCGGGATGATCCTTCGTGCGTTCATGGTGATCTCCTTCGATCGTTGCTGTGTGCGGGGGGGGTGGGGTCTTGCGTCGTCAGCCCTTGACCGCGCCGGCGGTCATGCCTTCGATGAAGTAGCGCTGGAACGCGAGGAAGAGCAGGAGGATGGGGACGAGCGAGAAGAACGCGCCGACGATGAGCAGGTCGTAGTTGTTGCCGTGGGGCGTCAGCAGCGCGTTCAGGCCGATCGGCAGGACGAACTTCTCGGAGCTGCGCAGCACCAGCAGCGGCCAGAGGAAGTTGTTCCAGCACATCATCCCGTTGAGGATCGCCATGGCGGCGATGGCCGGCTTCGCGATGGGGAGCACCAGGCGGAAGAAGATGCCGAACTCGCTCACGCCGTCGACGCGTCCCGCCTCGACGAGCTCGTACGGCACGCCGAGGAAGTACTGCCGGAAGAAGAAGATCGTCATGGCGTGGGCGAGGAACGGCAGCCAGATCACCGTGAACGTGTCGGCGAGGTCGAAGTCGTTGACCTGCATGTAGAGCGGGAGCATCAGCATCTCGAACGGGACCGTCATCACGATCAGGACGGCGACGAACACGACCTGCTTGCCGCGGAACTCGTACATCGCGAGGCCGTAGGAGACGAAGGAGCTGACCAGGAGGGTCAGCACGACCTGCACGGCGGTGAGCCACAGGCTGTTCCAGAACCACAGGAAGTAGTCGCCGGAATCCGTGAACAGCACGCGGTAGCTGTCCAGGTCGAAGGACCCGAAGTCGATCGCGAAGCTGATGCCGCTGCGGATGAGGGATCCGCCGTCCTGGAACGTGCCCAGGAGGATCGCGATGATCGGGATCAGGGCGATGACCGCGATGACGATCAGGAACGCGGACTGGATCAGGCCCGCGAACCGCTGAGGCCACGGCAGCTGCGGCCGCACGCCCTCGATCACGGTGATGTTCGCGCGCGTCTCGGTCATCGCGTCGCCTCCTTCCGGAACGTGCCCGTCAGCGTGAGCTGGGTGACGTTGATGACGAGGACCACCAGGAGCAGGACCACGCCCACGGCGGAGGCGAAGCCCATGTCGTTCTGCTGGATCCCCTGCCGGTACAGGTATCCGACGATGGTCAGGCCCTGATTGTTCGGAGACTGGTTGCCGGCGTAGAGCATGAAGCTCTCGGTGAACATCGCGAGGCCGCCGTAGATGCTGATCGTGATGACGTACACGATGGTCGGGCGCAGGTTCGGCACCGTGATGTGGAGGAACTGCTTGATCCGCCCGGCGCCGTCCAGGGCCGCCGCCTCGTAGTACTCGCGCGGGATGGACTGCATCCCCGCGAGGAAGTACATCGTGTTGACGCCGGTCCACCGCCACAGCGCCAGCACGAGCAGGACGATCAGGCCGGGGATGTCCTCGCGCAGCCACCGCACGGGCCCGAACCCGATGAAGTCGAGCACCTGGTTCACCATGGCCGAGTCGCTCTCGGAGAACATGAGGCGGAAGACGAGGCCCGCGACGACGATGGACGTGAGGGCCGGGACGAACAGCGACGCCTTGAAGAGGTTCTTGATCCGCGGGCTGCCGATCTTGGAGTTGAGGATCGCCGCGAGCACCATCGGGATCGGGATCAGCAGCACGAGGGTGAGCACCATGTAGCGGAAGCTGTTGCCCACCGCCTGCCAGAACACGCGGTCGCCGACCATCCGCTCGTAGTTGCGGAAGCCGATGAACGTCGCCTGCCCGTACAGGAGCTCCTGGAAGCTCATCATGAACGAGCGGACGATCGGCACGGCCCAGAAGACCAGCAGCGTGATCACGAACGGCAGCACGAACAGGTACGGTGCGGCCTTCTTCGAGTACAGCAGTCGCTTCATCGCGCCTTCCTCGGTGAGGGTGACGACCATGTCACCTGGTTCTTTTTACATCGATGTAAATCGGTGACGCAAGAGGGGTTCCGACATCCCGTCGAAGGGGACGCGGTCAGCGCGCGGTCGAGTCGCGGGGCACGAGCTGGAAGTCGGCGACCACGAGGCGCGGCGGGCGGGACTCCCCCGCCATGCGCTCGATGAGCAGGTCCACGGCGACGCGCGCGATCTGCTCCCGGCCCGGCGCGATCGAGCTCAGGGTCGGGGCCGAGTAGCTGCCCTCCTCGATGTCGTCGAATCCGACGACCGCGACGTCGCGCGGCACCGCGATGCCGCGCTCGTGCAGCTCGTGGAGCGCCCCGAGCGCGAGCGCGTCGTTCATCGCGAACACGCCGTCGACGGGCGCTCCCGAGTCGAGGATCCGCGCCATGGCGGCCGCCCCCGTCGAACGACGCCACCTGCCGGCCTCGCCGACCAGGCGGCGGTCGTGTTCGAGCCCCGCCTCGGCCAGACCCGCCAGGTAGCCCTCGAAGCGCAGGATCGCCGATCCCATCTGCTCGCCGACGTGCGCGCCGATCACGGCGATGCGGCGGCAGCCGCGCTCCGCCAGGTGCAGGGTGGCGGCGCGCGCCGCCTCCCGGTTGTTCATCGTGACGTGGTCGACGGGCGCACCGAACACCCGCTCCCCCAGCATGACCAGCGGGTAGTCGAGGTCCTCGAACGGCGACAGGTCGGCCGGATCCATGGTCATGGGCGAGAACAGCAGGCCGTCGGTGAGCTGGCGGCGCTCGCTGCGCAGCACGTCCAGCTCGTGCTCTCCCATCGGCCCGGTGTGCTCGATCAGCAGCACGAGATCACGCGCCTCCGCCGCTCGCATGAACGAGTCGGCGAGCTCGGCGAAGTACGGATTGCGCAGCTCGGGGATCGCCAGCCCGATCATCCCAGTGCGCCCGCGCCGCAGGTTGCGCCCGGAGACGTTGACCCGATACCCCAGGTCCGAGATCGCCGACTCGACGCGCGCCCGTGTCCCGGGCCGCACGTGGACGAACCCGTTCACGACGTTCGACACCGTCTTGACCGAGACGCCGGCGCGGTCGGCGACGTCGCGCATCGTCACCGACATGCGTCCTCGCCTTCCGCCGCGGCCTCTCGCCCGACATCGGCATTCTATGCAGGCGCAGCGGATCCGCCGGCTCGGGGCGCATCCGTGTGCGGAAGACCCCGAGCCGTCGCCGAGGGCGTCAGATCCCCTGGGCCAGGCGGTGGTACGCGGCGTTCCAGCGCACCTGGTCGGCGAAGCCGCGGCGCGTCGTGGACTCGTCGATCACGAGGAGCTCGCAGCGGGCGATGTCCGCGAACACCTCGAACGCCTCGACGCCCGCGGCGGTCGACAGCACCGTGTGGTGCGCGCCGCCGGCCGTGAGCCAGGCCTCGGCCGAGACGTCGAACGACGGGCGCGGGCGCCAAACGGCCCGCGCCACGGGCAGGTGCGGCAGCGGCGCGGGAGGCGCCACGACGTCGACCACGTTCGCGGTGAGGCGGAAGCGGTCGCGCATGTCGGCCAGCGACACGACGACCGCACCCTCGGTCGCATCGGCGTCGAACACCATGCGGACCGGGTCCTCCTTGCCGCCGATGCCGAGCGGGTGGATCTCGACCCTCGGCTTCGCCGTGGTGAGGGACGGGCAGATCTCGAGCATGTGCGCGCCCAGGATGAGCTCCGCGCCGGGCGTGAGATCGTACGTGTAGTCCTCCATGAGCGACGCGCCGCCGGGCAGGCCCTCGCCCATGACCTTCGCGGCCCGCACGAGCACGGCGGTCTTCCAGTCGCCCTCGGCGCCGAAGCCGTAGCCCTTCGACATCAGCCGCTGCACCGCGATGCCGGGCAGCTGGCGCAGCGCCCCGAGGTCCTCGAAGTTGGTGGTGAACGCCTTGGCGCCGATCCCGCCGAGGAACTCCTCGAGCGCGAGCTCCTGGCTCGCGGCGTACCGCAGCGACTCGTGGCGCTCGCCGCCGCGGCGCAGCTCGGGGACCACGTCGTAGAGGTCCTCGTACTCGGCCACCAGCCGGTCGACGTCCGCATCGGCCACGCGCTCGACCGCCGCGACCAGGTCGTTCACGCCCCATGTGTTCACCGAGACGCCGAAGCGGAGCTCCGCCTCGGTCTTGTCTCCCTCGGTCACGGCGACGTTGCGCATGTTGTCGCCGAAGCGGGCGAGGCGCAGCTCGTGGGTCGCGGCCCATCCGGCGGCGCCGCGCACCCAGGTGCCCACGCGACGGGTGACGGCGGGGTTCGACACGTGACCCACGACGGTCGTACGGGCGACGCCCAGGCGGGTGGCGAGGTACGCGTACTCGCGGTCGCCGTGCGCGGCCTGGTTGAGGTTCATGAAGTCGAAGTCGATGCTGTCCCACGGCAGCTCGACGTTCGCCTGCGTGTGGAGGTGCAGCAGCGGCTTGCGGAGCGCATCCAGGCCGGCGATCCACATCTTGGCGGGGCTGAACGTGTGCATCCACGTGATCACGCCCAGCACGCGGTCGTCGGCGTTCGCGTCGAGCATCGCGCGGCGGATGGAGGCGGCGTCCTTCAGGACCGGCTTCCACACGATCGTGGCGGGCACGTCGGCCGACGCGTCCAGCGCCCGCGCCACCTCCTGCGACTGCTCCGCCACCTGACGCAGCGTCTCCTCGCCGTAGAGGTCCTGGCTGCCGGTGAGGAACCAGACCTCGCGGTCGGCATAGGGCTTGCTCATGGATGTCCTTCCTGAGTTGCTCGGCGGCCGCGTCAGCGCTGGCCGTAGACGTTCTGGTAGCGGTCGTAGAGGCTGTCGATCGCCTGCTGCGGGATGGCCAGCGGCTCGCCCAGCTGGCGCGAGATGTGCACGGTGCGGGCGACCTCCTCGAGGAGGACCGCGGCCTTGACGGCCGACTTCGCGTCGCGGCCGATCGTGAACGGGCCGTGGTTCTGCATCAGCACGGCCGGGCTGCGGTGGTCGCGCAGCGTCTCGACGATGCCGCGTCCGATCGAGTCGTCGCCGATGATCGCGAACGGACCGACCGGGATCGGCCCGCCGAACTCGTCGGCCATCATGGTCAGCACGCAGGGGATCTCCTCGCCCCGCGCGGCCCATGCGGCGGCATAGGTCGAGTGCGTGTGGACCACTCCCCCGACGTGCGGCATGTGCCGGTAGACGTACGCGTGGGCGGCGGTGTCGGACGACGGGTTCCGCGTGCCCTCCACGAGTTCGCCGTCGAGGTCGCAGACCACGATCGCATCGGCGTCGAGCTCGTCGTACGAGACCCCCGAGGGTTTGATCACGAGCAGATCGGGATGCCCGTCCACGCCGGGGACGCGCTCCGAGACGTTGCCGGCGGTCCAGACCACGAGCTCCCAGCGGGGCAGCTCGGCGTGGAGGGCGGCGACACGGGCCTTGGCGTCGTCGACGGCCGCGCGCATGGCGGCGGGGACTGATGCGGTCATCGGAGGCTCCAGGTGGGATCGGAACGGGAACGGTCAGCGGATGGCGGCGACGGCGGCGCGCTCGGCGGCCAGTCCGGCGGCCCAGCGATCGAGGTACGCGCGGTGGTCGGCGATCTCTTCGGCCGTGGGCTCCGCCACGGATGTCGCCGCCCCCGCGAACACGGCGTCGGCGAGCCACGCGGCCAGGGTGCGGCCCGCGGCCGCGCCGTCGGCGACGGCACGGGCGTAGGCGGCCAGGACCGCCATGCCCCACGCGCCGCCCTCTCCCGCGGTCTCTCCGACGACCACGGGCGCCTCGACCGCGGCCGCCAGCAGCCGCTGCGCGACCCCGGCGGTGCGGAAGACCCCGCCGTGGGCGCACATCGCGTCGATCGCCACGCCCTCGTCGGCGAGGGTGCGCATGCCGAGGCTCAGGGTGGCGAACACGCCCCGCAGCTGGGCGCGGAAGAACCCGCCGAGCGTCAGGCGCGAGCCCGGCGTGCGGACGAAGAGCGGGCGCCCCTCGAGCAGCTCGGCGATCGGCTCGCCGGCCAGGTGGTTGTAGGCCAGGAGCCCGTCGTCGGCGCCCGCCTCGAGCGCTCCCCGCAGCAGCGCGGCGAACACGTCGTCGCCCGTCGCCGGGGATCCGATCGCGGCCGCGAACTCGCCGAACACGCCGGCCCAGGCGCCGAGCTCGCTGGCGCCGTTGTTGCAGTGCACCATCGCCACGGGGTCGCCGGCGGGCGTCGTTACGACGTCGATCTCGGGGTACGGGCGCGACAGGGCTCGCTCGAGCACGACCATGGCGAAGATGCTCGTGCCCGCGCTCACGTTGCCGGTGCGCGGCGTGACGGCGTTCGTCGCCACCATGCCCGTGCCGGCGTCGCCCTCGGGCGGGCACAGCGGCGCGCCCGCGCGCAGCGAGCCGGTCGGGTCGAGCAGCGCGGCGCCCTGGTCGGTCAGCGCGCCGGCCGGCGCGCCCGCCGGCAGCACCGTCGGCAGCAGCTCCCGCAGCCGCAGGTGCGGGGCGCCCGCCGCGGCGAGGCGCTCGTCCGCGATCCGGATGAGGGCCTCGTCGTAGTCGCCGGTCGCGGGGTCGATCGGGAACATGCCCGAGGCGTCGCCGACGCCGAGCACGCGCTCGCCGGTGAGCAGCTCGTGCACGTGGCCGGCCAGCGTGTTCAGGTGCGCGATGCGCGCGACGTGCTCCTCGTCGTCCAGGACCGCCTGGTGCAGGTGCGCGACCGACCAGCGCAGCGGGATGTTGCAGGCCAGCGCCTCGGACAGCTCCGCGGCGGCGCGCTCGGTGTTGACGTTGCGCCACGTGCGGAACGGCACGAGCAGCTCCCCCGCGGCATCGAACGCCAGGTAGCCGTGCATCATGGCCGACACCCCGATCGCGCCGATCGTCTCGGGGCGGGCGCCGTGGCGGCGCTCGGCGTCGGACGCCAGCTCCGCATACGCGGCGCGGAGCCCGTCGCGCACGGCGTCGAGCGAGTAGGTCCACAGCCCGTCGACGAGCTCGTTCTCCCACTCGTGCCCGCCGACGGCGAGCACGCCGCCGTCCGTCCCGATGAGGCAGGCCTTGATCCGGGTCGATCCCAGCTCGATCCCCAGCGCGGTGCGGCCGTCGAGGATCGCCGCTCGGGCCTCGGCCGCGGGGGCCGCCGTCTCGGGATGCGACATCGCACTGCTCCGTTCCGCCGGGCGTCCTCGCCCGGGTCATCCGTCCAGGTCGGGCCGGTTCGGCCCGGACGTCAGCATATGTTAGCGCTCACATATGCGCAACACGCGTCAGGCCCGCGCCGCGGGTGAAGGAGCCGCGGGCTCAGGCGGGCGGAGCCGTGCTGTCGCGCACGACGAGCACGGGCGGGATGACCGCCACCATGCCGCCGGTCGACGCGGCCGCGCCGGCGGACCAGTGGTCGAGGAGGGCCCGGAGCGCGGCCTCCCCCAGCTCGGCGAAGGGCTGCCGCACGGTCGTGAGCGCCGGGACGAGGAACCCGCTGCCGTCGATGTCGTCGAAGCCTACGACCGCGACGTCCTGGGGAACGCGCACTCCGCTCTCCCAGAACGCCTTCAGCAGCCCCAGCGAGAGGTAGTCGTTGGCGGCGACGATCGCCGTCGGCCCGTCGGCGCCGCCGATCTCGGCGGCGAGCGCGCGGCCGATCTCGTATCCGCGGTCGGCCGACCATCCCTCGGCCGCCACCGTGCGCGCGGGATGCCCCGCCTCGGCCATCGCCTCGGTGTAGCCGGTGACGCGGCGCGCCGCGTCGTACCAGCCGTCCGGGCCCGCGACGTGCACGATCCTGCTGTGCCCCAGCTCGATCAGGTGGCGGGTCGCCAGCGAGGAGCCCCGGTGCTGGTCGACGCACACGTAGCGGACGCTGGTCTCGGCCGGGATGTCGGGGCGCGCCGCGACGACGACGACGGGAACGGCCGGGGCCAGGTCGTCGATCAGGCGGGCGACGTCCTCCAGCGGGGCGACCACGACCACGCCGTCGACGCCCTGGTTCATGAGCTGGTCGAGCACCTCGCGCGCCGAGGCGGAGTCGTCTCCGGCGAGCGCCGCCACCGACACGAAGTAGCCCTCCGACCGCGCGGCGGCCTCGATGGCGAGCACGGTGCTGGCCGGGCCGAAGTGCGTGGTGGCCGCGGTCAGGATGCCCACCGTCGCGGTGCGCGCGGTCACGAGGGCGCGCGCCGCCTGGTTCGGCCGGTACCCGAGGTCCTCGATCGCCGCGAGCACTCGGTCGCGCGTCTCGGGGCGGACGTAGGCGTGCCCGTTCAGCACCCGGGAGACCGTCTGGTGCGAGACGCCGGCGCGCGCGGCGACGTCCGCCATGGACGGCGGCCGGGATGCGGGCATGCGTCCCTCCTCACGTATGCGCGACGGTGTGTGGGCACCCAGCGTAGCGGCGGCGCGGGCCGAGCCCGGGACGGGGCTCACTGCGGGTACGGCGTCTCGCCCCTCTCGAGCATGGCGACCAGCTTGGCGATCCGGTCGGCGCGGCTGGTGGCGCTGGGCGCCGTCAGCACCCGGTGCAGGACGGCGTAGCGGTTCTGCCCGTTGAGCCGCGCGAAGGACTCCGCCGCGCCGGCGGACGCCGTCAGCGCCGCCGCGAGATCCTCGGGGACCTGCACCGTCGCGGGTCCCGCGTACGCCCGCTCCCACCGTCCGTCGGCCTTCGCCCGGTCGATCTCCGCCTGCCCGCGCGGGCGCATCCGGCCCTGCGCGATCAGCTCCGACACGATGCCCACGTTGCGCTGCGACCAGATCGACGCGCGGCGCCGGGGCGTGAAGTGCTGCCGGAAGACCGCGCGGTCGACGCTCTGGCGGCGCCCGTCGATCCAGCCGCTGCACAGCGCCTCCTCGAGCGCCTGGGCGTAGGTCAGCGAGGTGGGCGACGTGGTGCCCTTCTTCGCGAGGATCAGCCAGACGCCGTCGGTCGTGTCCTCGTGCCGGTCGAGCCAGGCACGCCAGGCCGCGGCATCCGCCACGACGAGCTCCGCGCCGCTTTGGCGCTCCTCGGCTGTCATGGCGCCATGGTAGGCGGCGGGCGCCGACATCCCCGCTCCCGGAGCGCGGGTGCCGGTGTACCGCACGCTTCGCCGGCCGTCAATCCCGGGTCGCCGAGGCGTCGCGGGCGTCTACCGTCGAAGCAGGGTGCGGACGGGGGAACGGGATGAGGCGCGTGTCGCTCGATTCCAGCGTGATCGCCGCTGCGGGGTACGACCCGGGGACGGCGGTGCTCGAGATCGAGTTCACGACCGGCGACGTCTACCGGTACTTCGCCGTGCCGCCGTCCGTGTACCGCGGCCTGCGCAACGCCGCGAGCGCGGGCCGGTTCTTCAGCGAGCGCATCCGAGACGTGTACCCGTCCCAGCACATCGGCTGGTGAGGCTCAGCCGACCCGCTCCTCGACGAGCGGGTCCGGCTCGGGCGGCGCGACCGGCACCCGCCGGATGCGCAGCGACACCAGCGCCGCCACGATGCAAAGCCCTGCCGCGGCGAACCAGGCGATCGTGTACTGGCCCGTGGCGTCGCGGACGATGCCGGCGAGGATCGTCGCGATGCCGGCGCCGAGCTGGTGGCTCGCGAACACCCAGCCGAACACGAGCGGCCCGCGGTCGCCGAACACCTCGCGGCACAGGGCGATGGTCGGCGGCACGGTGGCGACCCAGTCCAGTCCGTAGAACACGATGAAGAACCACATGGGTGGGTGGACCTCGCTCGAGAGCAGGAACGGCAGGAACAGCAGGCTGATGCCGCGACCGGCGTAGTACACCCCCAGCAGGATGCGCGGGTTCACCCGGTCCGTGAGCCAGCCGGAGAACACCGTGCCGACGATGTCGAAGATGCCGACGGTCGCGAGCAGTCCCGCCGCGACCGGCTGGGTCATGCCGTGGTCGTGCGCGGCGGGGATGAAGTGCGCGCCGATCAGGCCGTTGGTCGAGGCGCCGCACACCGCGAAGCCGATCGCGAGCGCCCAGAAGGTCCGCTGCCGCGCGGCGTCGCGCAGCGCGCGCAGCGCGAGCACGGCCGGGTTGACGAGGGACCGGTACGGCGGCGCGGGGGGATCCGCGGGATCCGCGCCGTACGGCAGCAGCCCGATGCGGTGCGGCGAGTCATGCAGGAACCACGCGACGAGCGGCACGACGATCAGCGCGCCGCCCGCGACCACCAGGCTCGCCTCGCGCCATCCGACCTCCGTCGCCAGCCACGCGGTGGGCGGCAGGAACACGAGCTGGCCCGTCGCGCTTCCCGCGCTCAGCACGCCGGAGACCACTCCGCGATGCCGGATGAACCAGCGCTGCGTCACGGTGGCGGCGAAGACCATCGCCATGGATCCCGTGCCGATCCCGATCAGCCCGCCCCACGTCAGCCACAGCACGAACGGCGCCGTCGCGAGCGTGCCGAGCACGGCGCCGGAGGCCACGAGCGCGAGCGCCGCGATCGTGACGCGCTTCAGACCGAACCGGTCCATGAGCGCCGCGGCGAAGGGCGCCGTCAGGCCGAACAGCACGATGTTGATGCCGATCGCGATCGACAGGTCGGTGCGGCTGAAACCGAGCTCGGCCTCGATCGGCACCATGAACACGCTCGGCGCCGCACGGAAGCCGGCGGCGCCCACCAGGGCCAGGAACGCCACGATCGCGACGATCCAGGCGGGATGCAGGCGTGGCCGGGTCGGCGCGGGAGACGGCGGGGTCATCCCCTCATTCTCACCGCCCGCGGACGCGCCGGGACGTGGCCGATCGGACACCCGTGGCATGGATCCTGCCGACCTGCGCCAGAAGACCCCGCTCTCCGACGACTGTCGGGTTGCGGGGTCCTCGGCGATGTCGCGTGCGCTGCACGCGATCCCCTCAGGCGCGGCGCAGCTGCGCGGCCGCCGGGCAGTCGAACGGGTCGCGCGCGGCGATGCCGACGCGGTTGAGGTACTCGATCACGATGCCGTACGAGCGCCAGAGCGTGGTCTCGGTGTAGGGCACGTCGAACGAGGCGCAGTAGTCGCGGACGATCTCGCGCGCCTTGGCCAGGTGCGGCCGGGGCATGTTCGGGAACAGGTGGTGCTCCACCTGGTAGTTCAGGCCGCCCATGAGGGTGGTCGCCCACCAGCCGCCCGTGATGTTGCGCGAGGTGCGCACCTGCTTCGAGAAGAAGTCGAGCTTGGCGTCGTGGGCGATGATCGGCATGCCCTTGTGGTTGGGCGCGAACGAGGCGCCCATGTAGACGCCGAACACGGCGAGCTGCACGCCGACGAACGCGAACGCCATGCCGAGGGGCAGCAGCAGGAACACGGGGACCAGCACGACGGCGAGGCGCAGCACGATCAGGCTCAGCTCGAGCCAGCGGCCCTTGACGGGCTCACGCGAGAACAGGTGCTTGAGGCCGAGGAAGTGCAGGTTGAGCCCCTCGAGCGTGAGCAGGGGGAAGAACAGCCAGCCCTGGCGGCGCGTGATCCAGCGTCGCAGCCCGCGGGCCTCGGCCGCGTCGGCGTCGAGGAACGAGATCGTGTCGACCTCGATGTCGGGGTCCTTGCCCACCCGGTTGGGGTTCGCGTGGTGGCGGGTGTGCTTGGCGTCCCACCAGGAGAGGCTGATGCCGACGACGCCTGCCGCGAGGATGCGCGCCAGCCGGTCGTTCGCCGGACCCGTGGTGAGGATCTGCTTGTGCGCGGCCTCGTGGGCGAGGAAGGCGACCTGCGTGAACAGGATGCCCAGCGCCGCCGCCATGAGCAGCTGGAACCAGCTGTCGCCGAGCAGGATGAACCCGGTGACCACGCCGCCGAATGCCAGGGCGAGCGCGACGCCGACGAGGGCGTAGAACCAGACCGCGCGGCGCAGCAGGCCGGTCTCTCGCACGACCTGCGACACCTGCGTGTAGGCGCGGGCGATGGGCGGATATGTGTCGGTCCCGGCATACGTCTGACGCACGGGCCCGAGACGGCTGGCGACGGCGTCCGCGCGGACGAGGGTGTCGGTGGAGGAGATGGCGTGCCCCTGTCGATCGGTCGGCCGCCGGACGGCCTTCGAAGCCAAAGGCGGATGCCGATCGCTGAGGCTTACGTTACAGGCCGAGGCATGCGGCGTCGCGTATACCAGGCGGTTGCCCGGGCGACACCCAGCGCACCGATAGGGGCCGTCCCACCAGGCGGGCTCAGCCGCGCACTCGGGCGCGCGGCCGGCGCGTGCGGCGGGGCGGGGTGGCGCGCTTCCGGGTCTCGGGAGCAGGCGCGGCGGCCTCCTGCAGCTCGGCTCGCAGCGCCGCGCGCGCCTCGTGCTGAGTGCGGAAGGCGCCCATGGGCTGACCCTGCGGGCCGTGCAGCGCGAAGCGGTCGTCGCCGGTGACGGCGATGAAGCCGGCGAACTCGTCGTGGAGGGTCGCGACGTAGACGTCGTGGTCGGCCTGCTTCCAGCGGAGAGCCGCGGGACCGACGTGGTCGAGGTGGACAGGGGGAAGTGCGGAGTGCATGGGTGATCGTTTCGTGGAGGCGACGGCGCCGTCGTCGGCGCATCGCGGAAGGTGCGGGCGCACGCGCGATTCGGCGTGTGCGAAGGGGGTGGACCGGGTGAGCGGTCGGATGGCGCGATATCCGCAGACCGGGGCGCCCGGTGAGAACGGGCGTCGGAATCGCCGGTCAGGCGGTCGCGCTCCCCCAGTCTAGCCGGGCCGCCTGGGCATCGGCTCCGCGCGATGCGAGGCGGCCCGGGCGGCGCACGCGCCCGGGCCGCCTCGCGTGCCTTGTCAGTCCTCGGCCAGGATCGCGTCGATCTGCCCGAGCGACCCCTTCATGCCCTCCTCCATGCCCATGTCCACCATGGCCTGGAGCTGCTCCGCCGACTCGAACTGCGAGGCGATCGACATGCGCGTGCCGCCGCCGTCGGTCGGCTCGAGGGTCACGGTGAACACGGTGGAGCCCAGGTCGCCGGTGGGATCGCCGTTCTCGTCGGCGAAGCCGTCCTCGACCCGCAGGGTCGTCGGCTCCGCGATCTCGAGCCGGCTCCACCACCCGTGGGCCTTCTCGCCCTCCGGGCCGCTCATGTAGTACGTCGAGCGCCCCGGCACAGCGAAGTCATGGCGCGTGAAGGTCGCCGGCCACCCCGGAGGGCCCCACCAGCGCTCGAGCTGCCGCGGGTCCTCCCACAACTTCCAGACCCGCTCGGCGGGGCGGTCGAACTCGGCGACCATGGTCATGGTGAGGGCGTCGGGGTCCTTCACCGCTTCGATGAACGTCATCGCTCTTCTCCTTCGTCGAGGATGCTCTGCATCCGGTCGATGCGCTGCCGCCAGAGGTCCTCGAACCGGTCGAGGAGACGGCGGGCGTCCCGTATCGCCGATGGCTCGGCGTGCACGATCTGCTCCCTCCCGCGGCGCTGCTTGGTCACGAGCGACGCGCGCTCGAGCACGGCGACGTGCTTCTGCACCGCGGCGAAGCTCATGTCGTACAGCTCCGCGAGCGCCGAGACCGACCGCTCGCGCTCGATGACGCGCGTCACGATGTCGCGTCGCGTCGCATCGGCGAGCGCGTGGAAGATCGCGTCGACCTCCGCGTCGCTGAGCTGGGCTCCCATTTGTACAACCATTTGGTTGTACGTTAGCGCGGGCATCCGACGGTGTGAACGCCTTCCGCGACGCGCCTGCTGAGCACGCCGGGCCTGCGTGCCAGGCTGTCCGCATGAGGCTCGACGACGTGCATCCCGACCTGCGCGACATGGCGCGACGGGCGCCGCGCGTCGACGTCGGCAACGCCGCGATGCGCGTGCTGGCGCGGTTCGGGGCGCGGCACCTCGTGCCGGCGGCGCGCGCGCCCGGCGTCACCACGCGCGACCTGCGCGCCGGTTCCCTGCGGCTGCGCGTCCACTCCCCCGGCACGCACACCGGCGGCGCCCTGCTGTGGATCCACGGCGGCGGCATGGTGATCGGCGCACCGCGGCAGGACGCCCGGCTGTGCGCGCGGATGGCGGCGCAGCTCGGGATCACGGTCGTGGCGCCGCAGTACCGGCTGGCGCCGGAGCATCCGTTCCCCGCGCCGCAGGAGGACTGCCTGGCCGCATGGACCTGGCTGCAGGCGCACGCCGCGGAGCTCGGCGTCGACCCCGCGCGCGTCGCGGTCGGCGGGGCCAGCGCCGGCGGCGGCCTGGCGGCCTCGGTGGTCAACGCGGTGCACGACGCCGCCCGCGGTCGCTCCCGAGGGACCGAGCCGGTCGCGCAGCTCCTGATCTACCCGATGCTGGATGACCGCACGGCGACCCGCACCGACCTCGACGCACTCGACCACCCGGTGTGGAACAACGCCGCGAACCGGGTCGGCTGGACCGCGCTGCTGCTCGGGACCTCGCGCCCGGGCGACGACACCGTGCCGGCGGCGGCCGCTCCCGCGCGGCGCGAGGATCTCCGCGGGCTGCCTCCCACGTGGATCGGCGTCGGCGACATCGACCTCTTCCACGACGAGGACGTCGCCTACGCGCGGCGGCTGAAGGCGGCCGGTGTGCCCGTCGTGCTCGACGTCGTGCCCGGGGCGCCGCACGGCTTCGACACCCTCGGGGTGGACGCCGAGGTCGCCGCCCGGTTCACCGAGCGCGCGCTCGCGTGGCTGCGCGACGCCGTGGCGCCGCGCTGACCGCAGTCACTCGGCGTCGATCAGCTCCAGCAGCTCCTTCGCCGCGGCCGCGATCTCGTCGTGGTCGTACTGCGCGGCCCGGGACTCGAGCGAGATGACGGCGCAGCGGTGCACCTTCTCGTAATCCCCGAAGGGGAACGAGTAGTGCGCCTTGGTCTCCTCGTTCTCATCCGTGTCGATGCCGAGGTGCCACCGGGCGTACTCGTCCCAGCCGTGCTCCTCGCGCCACGCCGTCTCCTTCTTCGCGGGCAGCGCGTGCTCGCTCCAGTCGTCGCGCTCGTCGTGCACCACGCGCCCGTCGCGCACGAGCTTCTTCGCGTGACGCAGCGCGCTCTCGTTCAGCTTGACGGTCACGTCGCTCCTCCCTCGTCCTGTACGTCTGTCCTCGTGCGTTCCGGTCTACCGGCGAGGGACGCTCGAGGCACCCGCCTTGACGAGCGCCGGATGGCGGCGCATCCTGCGCGTCCGCGCCACCGGGATCGGCCTGTGGACGAGCAGGATGATCAGAATCCGCGCGGGGCCTTGATGCCCCTGCGCGATGGGCGTGGAATCTCCATAGCGGCCACAAGCCGCACCCGAGAGAACGGAACCATCGTGTCTGAGATCACCACCCCCTTCGAGCACGAGCACCTGAGCGTGGTCACCGGCCGCCGATCCGGCCTGGTCATCGCGGTCGCGGTGCACAGCACCGTGCTCGGCCCCGCCCTGGGCGGCTGCCGAGTCTGGAACTACCCGTCGTGGCAGGACGCGGTCGACGACGCCCTGCGTCTGTCGCAGGGCATGACCTTCAAGAACGCGCTCGCCGGGCTGGACGCCGGCGGCGGCAAGGCCGTCATCCATCTGCCGATCGACGAGCGCCTCGAGGACGAGCGCCGGCGCGCCGCCTTCCTCGACCTGGGCGACCTGGTCGAGCAGCTGGGCGGCCGCTACCGGACGGCCGAGGACGTGGGCGTCACGTCGGCCGACATGGCCGTCGTCGCCGAGCAGACCGCCCACGTCGTGGGCCTGCCGCCCGAGACCGGTGGCCACGGCGACCCCGCGAGGCACACCGCGCACGGCGTGTACGCGGCGATCCGCGAGACGCTGCGGCGCATGGACGGCAGCGGCGCCGTCGCCGGCCGCCGGATGACGATCGCCGGGCTGGGCCATGTCGGCTCGAGCCTCGCCGAGCAGCTCGCCGCCGAGGGCGCGGTCCTGACCGTGTGCGACGTCAACCCCGAGCGCCGGGAGCTCGCCGAGCGCCTGGGCGCCGCGTGGGTCGAGCCGGCCGAGGCCCACCGCGTCGAGGCCGACGTGTTCATCCCCGCCGGCGTCGGCGGCATGTTGTCCCCGACCGTCATCGAGGAACTGGCCGCCCGGGCCGTGGTCGGACCCGCGAACAACCAGCTGCTGCGCCCGGACGGCGCCGAGCAGCTCGCCGCGCGCGGGATCGTCTACGCCCCCGACTTCCTGGTGAACGCGGGCGGCGTGATCTTCCTCGACGCCCCGGTCGATCTGCCGCGGGCCCGGCTCGACGCGCGCCTCGACGGGATCGCCGACACGCTGCGGTCGGTGTTCGACGTCGCCGAGCGCGAGGGCGCCACGACGGTCGAGGCCGCCAGCCGCATCGTCGCCGAGCGGCTCGCACGCGCACGGACCGACGTGCACGTCTGACGGCGCGACGCCCGCGGGCACGACGAAGGCCCGCCGGATCGGCGGGCCTTCGCGTCTGGGCCGGAGTGCCGGGTCAGCGCCCGAAGCCGACCTTGTCGACCTTGCGGTGGAACCGCATGCCCGCGACGCCGCCGAGAACGGCGCCTCCCAGGCTCACCAGCAGCGCGCCCACCGCGGTGATGACGCCGAGCGTGGTCAGCTCGCCCTCGTTGAAGGGCAGGCGCGGGAAGGTGTTGACCTCGGCGAGGATGTTCCACTGCGCGCCCGCGATCGCCGTGATGATCGCGACCACGACGGCGATGATGATCGCCCAGAGCCAGACGGCGACGCCCTGCTTGGCTCCGCTGAAGCGCGACATCCGCCCGGCCACGTAGCCGCCGCAGTAGTACGCGATGAACAGGATGACCAGCACGATGATCGCGCCGACGATCCCGATCGTGCCGGCGTTCTCCTCCGCGGCCTGCTCGGGGTCGACCTGTGCGCCGAGGCCCAGCGCGGCCCCGGTCCCGGCGACGAGCGCCGTGAGCAGGACCGTCATGCCCATGGCGCACAGCCAGCCGAAGAAGGCCGAGCCGAACTTCATGCCGCCGAACTCCTCCTTCTCGCGTGCCACGACCTCCTCGCGCACCTCGCGGCCCGGCACCCCGGCCACGCCGGTCGCGGGAGCCGCGTCATGGTGGACGACGCCGTCGTCCCGCCTGTCGTCGACGCGGCGGTCACGCGAGTCGTCGACGTCGTGCGCGCGGGTCCGGTCGTCGCCCGGGGCCACGTCGTACGAGCGCGTCGGCTCGTCGCTGCCGTAGCCTGCGTCGCCGTCGCCGGGAACGTGACGGCCGTGCTCGGGCGCGCGGCGCGGGTCCTCCGGGGTCGTCCGGTCCGGATCGGTGGGAGTGCTCATGACGATGCTCCTTTCGGGATTCACCCTGCGGTGATCCCAGTGAACGCACCGCTTCGCACGGCGGACAGGGCATTGCGCTCGCGCGGTCCACGCGGTATACGCCGGTGAGCGGGAAGCGTCAGAACGGGGGCGGGTCGGCGCCGAAGTCGGCGCGGGCGATCTCGGCGGATGCCTCGAACCTCACGACCGGGGTGGGTTTGTGCTTGACTATCCGGCCGGTCGGGCTGATGACCTCCATCACCCCGCCGGGTCCGTGTCGGAAGTCCCAATTCGAGTTGTGTTTCAGGACGTGGTGGGCCCGGCACAGGTTGGCGAGGTTGCGGACGTCTGTCGGGCCACCGTGGGAGTACGGGATGGTGTGGTCGTCCTCGCACCGGACCGCCGGCTGCCGGCAGCCGGGGAAGCGGCAGTGCTCGTCCCGGGCGATCAGGAACCTTCGCTGCGCCTTCGTGGGCGTGTAGGTGTCGACGGTCTTCAAGCACCCGGTGTCGGGGTCGGTGAACAGGCGCGTCCACTTGGCGGCCTCCCCGGCCAGGCGGCGCGCGGCCTCCGCGGGGATGGGCCCGTAACCGGCGAGGAACGCCGACTCGTCGCCGACGCCGGTCAGTGACTGCCACGGCACGGTGACCTGCACGGTCGCCTTGATCTGCGTCAGGGCGTCGCCACCGTGCTGGTCGATCAGCTCCGCGGTGGGCAACCCGGCGAGGGCGATCTCGGCGAACACGTCCGCCCGGATCTGATCCAACGTCCGGTCGTCGCCCTCCGTCTTGGTGCGGTGGATCGTGCGCGCCATCTGCGTCACCCGGTCGTGCATCGCGTACACAGTGACCGCGGGACCGACGTAGGTCAACTCCCCCATCCCGTCCGGGAGCGGAGCCACGCGGACGGAGCGGTCGGCCATGGCCTCCTCGTGCCGCTCCTCCAGTGGCAGCGGCTCGATGTCATCGGCGAGCTTCCGTGCGACGGACCCGAGCTGCCCGGCGGTGAGCTTCACCGCGCGGGGCAGGATGATCTGCTCGAACTCGGCGCGGGAGTCGTCATCCTCGAGACGGCTGCCGGCGTCCAGGATCGCTCGGACGTGACCCTCCGAGATGCGCCCCTCCTCGAACAGGGCGAACGTGGCCGGGAACCCGTCCACGAGATCCACCGCCCACTCCATGCGGAGCCGGATGGACCGGTCCGAGATCCGCGCCGCGACGCCCAACTCGGCCGCGATCGATCGCACCGGGTGCTCGAACTCCGAACCCGTGCCGGCGCGGCGCATCTGCGACTCGGCGATCGCGCGGGCTTCGGCGAGGATCCGCGCCTGCCGCGCCTTCGCCTGCGCGATCGCCCGCTCCTGCGCGAGGAAGTCGTCCACCAGCTCGGACGTGCGCGCCAGTTCGCCGAGGGTGGTGGTCCACCCGGTCGAGTGCGGCTCCGTCGTCATGCCCCTGATTCTTCCCGGGGCCACCGACATTCGACGGGTTGGAAAGGGCAGATCAGGGGTTCAAACGAGATCTGTGGAGAACTCGTCTTGAGGGCATCCTGTGGACGAGCTGTGGGCCGGTCTGCAGGGACGGTTTGGACACGTTTCGACTCCGGCGCCGGCGCGCCTCCGCTCGACGACCGCAGGGTCACGCCGGCGCTGGCACGCCTCCGCTCAGCGCGGGGCCATGCGGAGGGCGCCGTCGAGGCGGATGGTCTCGCCGTTGAGGTAGTCAAGCTCGGCGATCGACAGGACCAGCCGCGCGAACTCCTCCGGGCGGCCGAGGCGGTGCGGGAACGGCACGGTGGCGGCGAGCGAGGCGTTCACTTCCTCGCCGAGCGACGCGAGCATCGGTGTGTCGACGATGCCGGGGGCGATCGTGTTCACGCGGATGCCGTGCTGCGCGAGGTCGCGCGCGGCGGCGATGGTCATGGCCGCGACGCCGCCCTTCGAGGCCGCGTAGGCGATCTGGCCGATCTGGCCCTCGAACGCGGCGACCGACGCGGTGTTGACGACGAGGCCGCGCTGCCCCTGCTCGTCCGGCTCGTTCTGCGCCATGGCCTCGGCCGCGAGCCGCATCACGTTGAAGGTTCCGACCAGGTTGACCTCGATCGCGCGCCGGAAGGTCTCGAGGTCGTGCGCTCCCCGCGAGGAGACGATCCGCCGCGCGGGCGCGATGCCGGCGCAGTTGACGACGACGCGGAGCGATCCCGGCGCTGCGACCCCCACGGCGGCTCGGACCTGCTCCTCGTCCGTCACGTCTGCCGCGACGAGCCGCACGCCGGCCTCGCGGTCCGGCGCGGACCCGGCACGCTCGACGGCGGACGGCAGGTCGACCCCGATCACGTCGACGCCGTGGCGTGCGAGCGCCCGTGCGGTCGCCTCCCCCAGGCCCGACGCGGCCCCCGTGACCAGCGCGCTGGCTCCCTCGATGTGCATTCGCTCTCCTCCGTGTCTCGTATCCGTACCCGACGTCTCGCGGTCTATCGTCCCGACACCGTGCCGAACAGCCGGGCGACGGGCGCGAGAACGAGCGGACGCGCCGCGACCCACGCCGCGACGATCGCGAGCATCGACGCGCCGAAGATCCAGAAGCCCGTCCAGTCGACGACGTCCTTCGCGGCGTACATGTGGTTCAGGTTCCTCAGCGCTCCCGTGGCGAGGACGAGCGTCACGTGCACGGCGATGAACAGCACGAACACGATCATCACGGGGAAGTGCACCGCGCGCGCCCATTCCACGGGGAGGATCCGGTTCAACGTCTTCGCCCGTGCGGGCCAGAGGTTCGACATGCGGAACCCCGTGATCGCCGCGAGCGGCGCCGCGACGAACACGACGCCGAAGTACGACAGCTGCTGCAGGGCGTTGTAGTGCACCCATCCGTTCTCGGTGGGCCAGTCGAGCGCGGCGTACTGCAGCAGCGCGCTCAGCGCGTGCGGGAAGACGTCCCACGAGGTCGGGACGATCCTCATCCACTGGCCCGTCGCGAACAGCAGGATGACGTAGATCGCGCCGTTCACGAGCCACAGCAGGTCGAGCGACTGGTGGAACCACAGCGAGAGGCTGATCCGGCCCCTCGGCTTGGCGCGCGGCGCCCAGTACGCCGGCGGGCGCCGCTCGGTGCGCACCTGCCACCCGCTGCGGATGATGAGCACGAGCAGGAACACGTTGAAGAAGTGCTGCCAGCCGAGCCAGGCGGGGATGCCCACCGGGGCGCCCGCCGGGAGCGGATAGGCCCCCGGATACGCGGCGATGAACGCGCGCACTCCGTCGAGCGACACGATCCAGCGGGTCAGGAGCACGACCATCGCGGCGGCGTACACCAGGGCGCCGGCGGTGAGGAGCGCGGCGCCCACCCACTGCCCCCGCGTGTACGGCCCGATCCGCTCGGGCTCGGGCGCCGCGCTGGGGCGCCGCGTCGGCGCGACCGCGCGCCCCGGGCTCGATGCCGCATCGGGCACCGGCCGCACGGGGACCGTGGACGATCGCGGCGCGGGCGCCTCCCGGCCGCTCGCCCGGTCGGCACCCGCCCCCGCGAGGCGCTCGGCCACGCGCGCGGCGAACGCCGCGGACGGCCACGGCTCGCCGCCCGGCACGCGCGGCAGGCCGCGTCGCACGGGTCGGGACGCCGTGATCGCCGGGCCGGGGTCCTCGCCGGCCCGCCCGACCTCGACGGGTGCCGGTTCCGGCTGAGCCTCGACCCGACCGCGCTCCCCGCGTTCCGGCTTCCCGGCGGTCGGCTCGGGCTCCGCGGCGAGCGCCGGCGCCGCCCCCTCCGGACCGGGCGGCCACGGCTCGCCGCCCGGGACGCGCGGCAGGCCGCGGCGGATCGTCGTGCCGTAGGTCGCCACTCAGGGCCTCCGTGCCTCGAGGGCGGCGATCAGCTGCGGCACGACGGTGAACACGTCGCCCACGACCCCGAAGTCGGCGATCTCGAAGATCGGCGCGGCGGCGTCCTTGTTGATCGCGACGATCGTCTTCGCGGTCTGCATGCCGACGCGGTGCTGGACGGCGCCGCTGATGCCGAGGGCGACATACAGCTGGGGCGAGACCGAGACGCCCGTCTGCCCGACCTGGTGCGCGGCGGGGACGTACCCCGCGTCGACCGCCGCACGGGATGCGCCCACTGCCGCGCCGAGCGCATCGGCGAGCCGGCCGACGAGCGCGAACCCCTCCTCGGATCCCAGCCCCCGCCCGCCCGCCACGACCCTCGCGGCGCCCCGCAGATCCGGGCGCGACGTCGCCCCGGAGGTCGCCTCGAAGGACTCGACCACGGCGGCGGGCGCGCCCGACGACTCGACATCGAGCACGCGCGACGTCACGGGCCGCGGCTGCGCCCGATGCTCGACCGCCCCCTGCCGGAGCGTGATGACCGGGGCGCCGAAGGTGACGGCGGAGTCCACGGTGTACGCGCCGCCGTACACCGAGTGGTGCGCCACGATGCCGAGCTCGTCCCGCGAGACCCCGACTGCGTCGACCGCGATCGCAAGCCCCGCGCGCGCCGTGAAGCGGCCCGCGGCATCGCGCCCCTCCACCGAGTTCGACACCAGCACCGCGTCGGGCTGCACCAGCGCGTACGCCGCAGCGAGCGCGTCGACTGTCGGCACGGTCAGGAGCGCCGGATCTCCCGTGGGCGCCGCGAGCAGCACGGTCTCGGCCCCGAGCGCGGCCACGGCCGCGGCGAGCGCCCCATGCCGCTCCGCCGGTGCGACCACGAGCGCGACGGGCGTTCCCACGGCGTCGGCGGCGCCCAGCAGCCCCGCCGCGGAGGCCGCCGGCTCGCCGTCGGGAGCGAGCTCGACCACGACCAGGATGGCGTCCTCGGCGATCTCCACGTCCTCCACCTCACACCAGCCGGTTCTCGACGAGGAACTCCGCCAGGCGCTCGCCCGCATCCCCCTGGTCCGTGATGATCGTCCCCGCGCCCCGCGCCGGCCGCTCGGCGACCGCGATCATGATCGACCGCGGGGCGTCGATCCGCTCCGCTTCGACGTCGAGGTCCGAGAGGCTCGCGGTCTCGAAGGGCTTCTTCTTGGCGGCCATGATCCCCTTGATGCTCGCGAGCCGCGGGTCGGGCAGCGCCTCGGTGATCGAGATCACCGCGGGCAGCGCGGCCGTCACGCGCGCGACGCCCGCCTCCACGGCGCGCGCCCCCGAGACCCGCTCCTCCGCGATCTCCACCGAGGCGAGCGAGGTCGCGTGCGCGACGCCCAGGCGCTCCGCGAGCATCGCGGGCAGCACCCCGCCCGACCCGTCCGTCGACCGGTCGCCCGCGATCACGAGGTCGAAGCCGACCCGGCGCACGGCGGCGGCGAGCACCTCGGCGGTCAGGGACAGGTCGGCGCCGCGCAGCGCGTCGTCGGCCACGAGCAGGGCCGACGTGGCGCCCATCGCGAGTCCCTTCCGGAGCGTGGCGGCGGCCGTGGCGGGGGCCATCGACACGAGGACCACCTCGGTCCCCGGATGGGCGTCGGCGTACCGCAGGGCGACCTCGATCGCGCGCTCGGAGATCTCGTCGAGCACCCGCGCCGCGGCCTCGCGTTCCGCGAGACCCGTCTCCAGCGACAGGCTCCGGTCCCCCGCCGTGTCCGGCACCTCCTTCGCGAGCACCACGATCCTCATCCGCGGCTCCCGTCCGTCGATGCCCGGCGCTCGCGCGGCGCCGCGGAGGACGCCGGCGTCCACCCGATAACGTGACCGTGAGACAGGGAGGTGCACCGGATGGCTCCGCACTCACCGCTGCCGGTGGATCCGATCGCCGAGGCCCGGCGCCAGTGGATCGCGCACGAGTGGGAGGACGCCGCCGACGGCATGGCGGCGGTGACGTCGATCATGCGGGCGCACCAGCTGATGCTCGCGCGGGTGGACGGCGCCCTGCGCCCGTTCGGGCTGACCTTCGCGCGGTACGAGATGCTGCGGCTGCTGGCGTTCACGCGGGAGGGCCGGCTGCCGATGTCCTCCGCCACGACCCGCCTGCAGGTGCATCCGGCGAGCGTCACGAACACCGTGCGGCGCCTGGAGCAGGACGGGCTGCTGCGGCGCGAGGCCCATCCGCAGGACGGGCGTGCGGCCATCCTGACCCTCACCGACGAGGGACGCGATCTCGCCGAGCGGGCGACGCACGCGCTCAACGCGAAGGTGTTCGAGCAGATCGGGCTCGACGCGGACGAGCTGCGCTCGCTCGCGCACATCATCGCGCGGCTGCGCCGGCGCGCGGGCGACTTCACCGACCCGCGGCCGATGCCCGAGCCGCTCTGATCCGCCGGACGCCGGCCCGTCATCGTCCCGAGGCTCCCGGCTCCGCCTGCGCCCGGATCGTGTTGATGATCGCCGAGAAGTCCTGCTGGGCGCCCGGCCCCTCGGCGAACTCCCGGTAGATCTCCCTCGCGAGCAGCCCGAGGCGCGCATCCACCCCGGTGCGGGCGATCGCCTGCTCCGCGAGGCCGAGGTCCTTCGCCATGAGCGCGCCGGCGAACCCCGGGCGGTAGTCGTGGTTGGCGGGGCTTGTCGGCACGGGTCCGGGCACCGGGCAGTTGGTGGTCAGCGCCCAGCACTGCCCGGACGCGTTGGAGGCGACGTCGAACAGCACCTGGTGGGACAGCCCCAGTCGTTCGCCGAGCACGAAAGCCTCGGCGACGGCGATCTGCGAGATCCCGAGGATGAGGTTGTTGCAGACCTTGGCCGCCTGACCCAGCCCCGCGCGGCCGCAGTGCACGATCCGGTGCCCCATCAGCTCGAGGATGGGCTTCGCCTCGACGAAGTCGGCCTCGTCGCCGCCCACCATGAACGCGAGCGTCGCGTTCTCCGCACCGACCACGCCGCCCGACACCGGCGCGTCCAGCGCACGATGACCCGCCGCGACGGCCCGCGAGGCGGCCTTCAGCGCGTCGTCGACGGCGATGGTGGACGAGTCGATGAACAGCGTGCCCGGTCTCGCTGTCGCGAGGAGTCCGTCGCCCGTGCCGTCTCCGTACGCGGCGAGCACGTGCCGACCCTCGGGCAGCATCGTGATGACGACGTCCGCCTCGGCGGCGGCCGCCTCGCCCGACTCCGCGATCGCGACGCCGGCGTCGCGCGCCGCCGCGCAGAGCTCGGGCACGAGGTCGAAGGCGCGCACGTCGCGCCCCGCGCGGACGAGGTTGGCGGCCATGGGGCCGCCCATGTGGCCGAGGCCGATGAACGCGATGATGCTCATGTCGTCTCCTTCGACGCCTGGGTTCGGCACCCCGTCTGCGAGGTGCGGGTCAGCGCTTCCTCTCGAGCAGGTCGCGCCCGACGATCAGCTTCATGATCTCGTTGGCGCCCTCCAGGATCTGGTGCACGCGGAGGTCCCGGACCACGCGCTCGATCCCGTAGTCGTGGAGGTAGCCGTATCCGCCGTGCAGCTGGAGGGCCGCATTGGCGGCCTCGAACGCGGCGTCGGTCGCGAAGCGCTTCGCGAGCGCGCACGCCACCGCCACATCCGGCGCGTTCTCGTCCATCTTCGCGGCCGCGCGCTCGAGCAGGGCCCGAGCGGCCTGCAGCCGGGTCTCCATATCGGCGAGCGTGAACACGACCGAGTCGAGCGCCGCCAGCGGAGCGCCGAACGCGGGCCGCTGCTGCACGTGCGCCACCGCGCGGTCCAGCGCCCACTGGGCGCCGCCGAGCGAGCACGCGCCGATGTTCACGCGGCCGCCGTTGAGGCCCTTCATGGCGATGTGGAAGCCGGTGCCCTCGTCGCCGAGCAGGTGCGAGGCCGGCACCCGGACGTCGTCGAACATCACCTGCCGCGTCGGCTGCGCGTTCCAGCCCATCTTCCGCTCGTTCGGCCCGAACGAGAGGCCGGGAGCGTCGCCGGGGACGATCAGCGCACTGATCCCCTTCGGCCCGGGTCCGCCCGTGCGCGCCATCACGACGTACACCGCCGAGGCGCCCGCGCCCGAGATGAACTGCTTGGTGCCGTTGAGCACGTACTCGTCGCCCTCGCGCCGCGCGGAGGTCGTGATCGCGGCGGCGTCGGATCCGGCGCCCGGCTCGGTGAGGCAGTAGCTCGCGAGATCCTCCATGGCGGCCAGCCGCGGGACCCAGCGCCGGCGCTGCTCCTCGTCGCCGAACGTGTCGATCATCCAGACCACCATGTTGTGGATCGAGATGTACGCGGCGATCGTCGTGTCGCCCTTGGCGAGCTCCTCGAAGATCGCCAGCGCGTCGCGGCGCGTGAGACCGGAGCCGCCGACGTCCTCGCGGGCGTAGATGCCGCCGAGTCCCAGCTCCCCCGCCTGCCGCAGCGTCTCGACCGGGAAGTGCTTCTCGAGATCCCACTCCCCCGCGTAGGGGGCCAGCGCGGTCTCCGCGAACTCCCGCACCATCTCGACGAGGGCCAGGCGCTCCTCGGTGTCGGTCATCGTCATGCTCATGTCACGGTCCCCTCAGTGCATCGTCGGGATGACGAAGCTCGCGCCTTCCTTGATCCCCGACGGCCACCGGCTGGTGACCGTCTTGGTCTTCGTGTAGAACCGGAACGCATCCGGCCCGTGCTGGTTCAGGTCGCCGAACCCCGAGCTCTTCCAGCCGCCGAACGTGTGGTACGCGATCGGGACGGGGATGGGGACGTTGACGCCGACCATGCCGATGTTCACGCGGGCGCTGAAGTCCCGAGCCGCGTCCCCGTCGCGCGTGAAGATCGACACGCCGTTGCCGTAGGGGTTCTCGCTCGCCAGGCGCAGCGCGTCCTCGTAGGTGTCGGCCCGCACGATGATCAGCACCGGGCCGAAGATCTCGTCGCGGTAGACGTCCATGTCGGGCGTGACGTGATCGAAGAGCGTCGGGCCGATGTAGAACCCGTTCTCGTGGCCGGGCACGGCGAGCCCGCGGCCGTCGGCGAGCAGCGTGGCACCCTGCTCGACGCCGAGCTGGATGTAGCGCTCGACGCGGGCCTTCGCCTCGGCCGTGACCAGCGGGCCGTAGTCGAAGCCCTCCTCGAGCGCCGGGCCGACGCGCAGGTGCGCGACCCGCTCGGCGAGCTTGGCGGCGAGCGCGTCCGCGGTCTCGGCGCCGACCGGCACGGCGACCGAGATCGCCATGCAGCGCTCCCCCGCGGACCCGTATCCCGCGCCGACGAGCGCGTCCGCGACCTGGTCGAGGTCGGCATCCGGCATCACGACGAGGTGGTTCTTGGCGCCGCCGAAGCACTGCGCCCGCTTGCCGTTCGCCGCGGCCGTGGCGTAGATGTACTGGGCGATCGGCGTCGAGCCGACGAAGCCCACGGCCTTGACCCGGGTGTCGCGCACGATCGCGTCGACCGCCTCCTTGTCGCCGTTGACCACGTTGAGCACCCCGGCCGGCAGCCCCGCCTCCAGGAACAGCTCGGCGAGCCGCAGCGGGACCGAGGGGTCGCGCTCGCTGGGCTTGAGGATGAAGGCGTTCCCCGCGGCGAGCGCCGGGCCCGCCTTCCAGAGCGGGATCATAGCGGGGAAGTTGAACGGCGTGATGCCGGCCACGACCCCGAGCGGCTGGCGCATGGAGTACACGTCGATGCCCGCACCGGCCCCCGTGGTGTACTCCCCCTTCAGCAGGTGCGGGGCGCCCGCGGCGAACTCGATGACCTCGACGCCGCGCTGGATGTCGCCCATCGAGTCGGCGATCGTCTTGCCGTGCTCGCTCGAGAGCCGACGGGCCAGATGCGGCAGGTCCTTCGCGACCAGGTCGAGGAACTTCAGGAGCACGCGGGCGCGCTTCTGCGGGTTCTGATCGCCCCACTCGATCTGCGCGGCCTCGGCGACCGCGATCGCCTCCGCGACCTCCGCCGAGCTCGCGAGCGGGACGCGCGCCTGCACCTCGCCGGTGCTCGGGTCGTACACGTCGCCGAAGCGGCCGGACGTGCCCTGCACGTGCGCTCCGCCGATGAAGTGGGTGAGCTCTCGCACCATCGCCGTCTCCCGTCGGACATCCGTTGTCCTTCAAAGGAGATAGTACGCCGTCCAAATACCTGGGACCAGAGATTATCGCACTCGATCGGCGATGGATTCATCAGTATGCGAACTCACGTCGCCGGTCGTTGAGCGGAGCGAGCGCCAGCCCACCCCGGTCGTCAGCGGAGCGAGCGTCAGCGAGCGGAGTCGGAGCGCACCCAACCGCCACCGGCTCCACCCCACGCCCGCCCTACACTGACCCCATGCCCGTCTTCGATCACCTCGGAATCACCGTCGACGACGTCCCGCATGCGATCGCGCGCTTCGATCCGATCCTGCAGGCGCTCGGCTTCGAGAGGTCCGACGCCGAGAACTCCGCGTCGTGGTGGCGCGAGGGCGAGACCGAGTTCATCGTGATGCCGGCGCGCGAGCCCGGCACGGGCCGCACGTGCACGGCCGGGTCGGCTGCCAGCACCTCGCGTTCGCGGTCGACTCGCGCGCGGAGGTCGAGCGGCTGCACCGCATCGCGCTCGACGCCGGCTGGACCGCGGTGCGCGACCCCAAGGAGTACCCGCGATTCACCGACCGGTACTACGCCTCCTTCCTGGAGGACGTCGACGGCATCCGCATCGAGTTCATGCACAACCCGCCCCGCGACGTCGGCTGACGTCGAGCCGGCTCACCGGATCACTTCCGCGGCCCTGCGCAGGTCGTCGACGAGATGCGCGAGGGCGGCCCGGCGGTCCGCGTCCTCGCGGATGCGCAGGATGCTCGACGGGTGCGCGGTCACGACGGTCGGTGTGCCCGAGGGGTCCGACGATTCCATCACCATGCCGCGGACCTCGCCGATCCTCACCGACCTGCCGAGCACCGCTCGCGCGGCCGTCGCGCCGAGCGCGACGATGACCGTGGGCCGCACGAGCGCGATCTCCTCCTCGAGCCACGCGTGACACGCGGTGACGTGCGCGACCGACGGCTTCTCGTGGATCCGCCGCTTGCCGCGGCGCTCGAAGCGGAAGTGCTTCACGGCGTTCGTGCGGTAGACCGCGTCGCCCGCGACGCCCGCCGCGGCGAGCGCCTCGTCCAGCACCCGCCCCGCGGGGCCGACGAACGGCTCGCCCTCGAGATCCTCTCGGTCGCCGGGCTGCTCGCCGACCAGCATCATCTGCGCCGCATCCGGGCCCGACGAGAACACCACCTGCGTCGCGTCGCGCCACAGCTCGCACCCGCGGCACCCCTCGGCCGCACGTCGCAGCTCCTGCAGGTCCGCGCCGTGCGGGACCCAGTGCTCCGCGCCGGGGCGCTCCTCGCCGTCTGCCGCTATCGCCCCATGGTGACGCGGACGCGCCCCGCACGGCGATCCGCTTGACAGAGCGGGACGACGGAGGTCAGTCGAGCGAGATGTCGACCACCAGCCGCATCGGATCCTCGAGCGTCGTGACCGTGAAGTCGCGCTCGCGGTCGAGACCGATCGCCCACGACGTCTGGCTCTCGAAGTTCTCGATCCGCTCGAGCTCCTGGATCACCGAGACGTTGTCGGGATGCAGCTGCGCCGGCCCGTCGTAACCCGCGCCATCCGGGCCCGGCATCCAGGCGCCCGCCGACACGACCAGCGTCGCGTCGCCGGCGACGTCGACCGGCTCGCCCCGCGGCGCGTCGAGGATCGGGTCGTCCCGGTACTCGACGCGATAGCCCGGCAGCGTGCCCGATCCGGAGAACTCGATCACCACGCGCTCGAAGCACGGCTCGTGCGCCCCTGACCGGATCTCGGCGCCCACGACGGTCGAGAGCCGCTGCGGGAATCCGTCCTCGACCCGGTCGGTCCCGCCCGCGTCGGGGCACGGCGTCTCGGGCGGAGGGCTGGCCGTCGCCGGGGGCGTCATGTCGGGTGTCGAGCCCGGCGTGGTGGCGGGCGGGCTCTCGCCCGGGGTGGAGCCGGGCGGCGAGGCGGTCTCGGTGGGCCCGGCCGAGCCCGTGGTCGGCGGCGGCTGCGGCGGGCCGCCGGTGCACGCCGCCAGGGAGAGCAGAAGGGCCAGCGCGGCGATCGCGCCGCCGGCCGATCCGGTTCGAAGGGGTCCCCTTGTGGTGCTCATCTGACGCCTCCTGACGCCCGGGGAGCGCCATCTTACGCCCGCGTCTCGGCGGCGGAAACGGGCGGACGATCACGGTATGGCGGCAGTCTTCGAAGATCGCCCGAGCGGACGCGACGAGGGGCCCCGCCGTGCGGCGGGGCCCCTCGTTCCAGCGGCGTGGATCAGCCGATCGGCGTGCCCGCCACGGTGAGCTCCCACGAGTCCTGCCAGAAGTCGGCCGGGTCGATCGTGCCCTTCGCCTGGGCCCAGTCGATCAGCAGCTGGCGGATCTCCTTCTGCTCGTCGTAGACGAGCGGAGCCGAGGCGATGTGCGGGAAGCCGCCGCCGCCCGAGCGCCGGTAGTTGTTGACCGCCACGACCACCTGGGTGTCGTCCGCGAGGGGCGTGCCGTCGGCCAGCGTGATGCCGTCAACCCGCGAGCCGACGGGCTGCGAGAGGTCCACCGAGTAGTCCAGCCCCGCGATGATGTCGAGGTTGTAGTCGGGCGTTCCGCCGGCGCCCGTGTCGCGCGCCGGGTCGAACGTCGAGCCGGCCGGCACGGTGGCGAAGTACTTGTTCGAGAACTCGAGGTAGTCGTCGATCTGCGCTCCAGTCATCGTCACCGCGTGGAGCGTGTTGTCGTAGATGTACAGCGACGCGATGTCCTTGACGGAGACGTCGCCGGCTGGGAACACCGCGGTGCGCGAGAACGGCGCCGCGATCGAGAGCACCGGCAGCTCGGCGTACGCCGTGCCCTCGAGCGCCGCGTCCACCGTGTCGGTCTGCACCTGCTGGATGAAGTCGATGATCGGCGTGTCCTCGTAGCGCGAGGTGACGGCCGACAGCTCCTGCGTCGACTGGGCGACGACCTGGTTCACGTACGCCACCGTGGTCGCGTGCTGCTCGGCGACCAGGTCGAGGATCTCCTGCGACTGCGGGTAGTCCCTGGTCCGGATGGCCGACGCCTCCGCGGAGTCGACCTGCCACTGGCCGCGCACCTTGCTGAGGTCGAGCTCGACGCGCGAGACCGTGGATCCCCAGCGGTACGGCTGCGTGAGCAGCACCTCCTCGCCGGTCACCTCGTTGACGATCGTCTGCGACGGCGCATCGCGGTGCGTGTGTCCGAGCACCATCACGTCGATGCCCGGCACCGTGCGGGCGATGACGTCGGAGGGGTTCTCGGGCGCCGCGATGGACTCGTCGTACGACGATGCGCCCAGGCCGGCGTGCGACAGCACGACGACCACGTCGGCGCCCGCCTCCTTGACCCGCGGGACCCAGGTCTGGGCGGCCTGGACCATGTCCTGGAACTCCAGCCGGCCCTCGACGTTGCCCTTGTCCCAGATGGCCGACCCCGGCGTCGTGAGTCCGAGGATGCCGACCTTGACCGGCTTCTCGCCCGGCACGCGCTTGGCGACGATCGTGAACGGCTTCAGGGCCGGCTCCCCCGTCGCGACGTCAATGACGTTCGCGCCCAGGAGCGGGAAGTCCAGCGCGCCCTCATAGGCCTCGAGCGTGTCGAGACCGTAGTTGAACTCGTGGTTGCCCACGACCTGCGCGTCGTAGCCGATCGCGTCGTAGGCGGCGGCCATGGGGTGGACGGCGCCGGTCTCCTCGACCGGCTCCTGCACCGCGTAGTAGTAGCTGAGCGGCGTGCCCTGGATCGCGTCGCCGTTGTCGACCACGATCACGCTGTCGTCGCCCTGCTCCTCGCGGACGGCGTCGACCACGGAGGCGACCGACGCGAGCCCGATCGCGTCCCCGGCCCGGTCCGAGTAGGGCCGGTCGTTGAAATAGTCCCAGTTCGCGACGTTGCCGTGCAGGTCGGTGGTGGCGAGCAGGGTCAGGTCGAGCGTGTGGTCCTCGGGCGCGGCTGCGGCGGGCACAGCGGCGGTCGCGACCAGCACGGCCGCGAGCGCGGACGCGAGGTGAAGCTTCACGGTTCTCCTTCGAGCATGACGACGGCCCGCGATCGCGGGGCCTGTCCGCACGCTAACGCCACCGAGTCACGCCGATGTGAACACGCCACGGGCTCAACTGCCCAGGTGAGGCAGGCGGTGCTCCTGGTACGCGCTGAGGTGGATGGCGTGGAGCCCTCCCACCGACGCGACGGGGATCAGGTAATAGGTCATGTCGGGATCGATCACGAAGAACTCGTCGATCTCGTCCGGATCGTACGGCCTCCGCTGTCCCCGAGTGGTCGAGAGGTAGGCCTTCCACGAATCACCGGCGCGGACGGTCGTGGTCTTCACCTGGATGCGCCGGATGCCGTCGGCTCCCGACACCAGCAGGTCGTAGCGACACGGCTCGAGAGGCCACGACACATCCTCGCCGCAGAGCGTGAACCACGCGGCGGCGAGCAACGGCCCCGCCTTGCGCAGGTGTGCGGTGTCCGGCGTCCTGACCCTCCGGCGCCCTTCCGGCGGCTCCGCGAGGTGCCCGATGTCGATGTGCAGACGCAGCGCGTGGCCCTTGAGCACGCTTACCGCGCCCGGCCCCTGGACATCGAGCTTCTCAGCCACGTCGTCCCAGGACTCTCCGGTCGATATCGCCGCACGAAGGGCGTGTTCGTCCCATCGCCGCCGACCGCGGAAGTGGCTGTAGTCGACCCCGAGCCGACCCGACCAGTCCGCGCGACCCGCGCGGCCCCAGGGACCGCGCGAGGAGCTGGGTGATGTTGGCGGAGATACTCACCCCCCCCCGGAGTATCCAGCAGCCTCCGACACGACCGCATGGCGCACCGGCGGAATACGCTCCCCACCGACGCCGTCTCGGCTGTTGCTCAGTCCGATAGAACGTCTGCTACCGGACTGGAGATGCGTCACCGGTGGTGCGTTCCGTCCATGGTGAGTGAGCGTTCGATCCAGGTGCGCAGTTGCGGGGCAGGGACGGCGCCGATCATGCGGTCTGCCTCTTTTCCGTTGCGGTAGAGCAGGAGGGTGGGGATTGAGGAGATTCCGTGTCGTTGGGAGACGCGCGGCGAGGTGTCCGCGTTGACCTTGGCGATCTTGAGGCGTCCGGCGAGGTCGCGGGATAGTTGCTCGACGACGGGCGCGATCTGGCGGCATGGCCCGCACCAGGGCGCCCACACGTCGACGAGCACGGGAAGGGTAGCGTCGCCGACGACCGTGTCGAACGAGTCGTCGTCCGCTTCCACGAGCCACGGCAGGTCGGCGTGGCACTTCGCGCATCGGACTCGCCCGGCGCGTGCCGGGGGCACGCGGTTCTTCACCGCGCACCCCGGGCACGTCACCACGTTCACAGCCACACCCCGTGACGGGCGAGCACGGCCTGCACCTGGCGGAGGCTGGGCTCCATGAGCCACTCGCCGTCGATGTGCACGACCGGGGTGCGCAGCCGGCCACCGGTCAGTGCCGCCAGGCGTGCATGCACGGACGGATGCTCGTCGAGGTCCACGTAGTCGTAGTCGATGGCCGCCCGGTCCAAGGCGCGCCGGATCAGCTGGGTGATCCCACACCATCGGTTGCCGTAGATCGCGACCGGCACAGCCCGCGTCCGCGGCACGGCGCGGGCAGGGGTGACATCCCAGATCGTCATCGCTGCACCTCCTCGTCGTCTTGTCATGGTCCCCGGCTGCGACGAGGTCGAGAGCGGCCACGAACTCGTCGAAGTCAGGGAGCTCCTTGAGCCGTTCGGACACGTGAGCCCAGCGGATGATGCCCTCGGCGTCGATCAGGTAGAGGGCGCGTTCGCTGTGCCCGTCGGCGTTGCGCCAGACGTTGTACGCGCGGGCCGTCTCACCTCGGGGCTGGAAGTCACTGAGAAGTGGGTAGCGGATGCCGCGCACCGCCGCCCACGCGCCGTGACTGTAGATCGAGTCCACCGAGATGCCCAGTAGCCGGATGCCGCGCGAGGCGAACTCATTGTGCTCCTGCTGGTACAGTTCCAGCTGCACGCTGCATCCCGGACTCCAGTCCAGCGGGTAGAACACCACCGCCACCGGCGTTCCGCGCATCTCCGACAACCGCACGATCGTGCCGTCCGCCGCGGGGAGTGCGAAGTCCGGTGCCGGCGTTCCTGGCTCCAGCCCGGTCGTCACGCGTGGTCCGTCCATCGGGGGCGCGCTCTTGAACATGTCCCGGACGGCGGCGAGGTCATCCGATGTTTCCGGCACCTGCGCGGTCTCGATGACCGTCGCGGACTCCAGCACGTCGAAAGCGTCCATCACGCCACCCCCGCCTTCTGCAGTGGACGGATCACCCGAACGGGGACGTTCCCGTGCTTTCGGCGCCCGGGACCCTTTCGGGCCCCGGGAAGCCGCCCGGTCAGGAAGCGACCGAATGCGCGGGATCGGCTTTTGGGTCCGCAGCCTCCTGCTCCGCCGGCGTGGACTCGGTAGCCCGCGATGCGGGTGACGACGATTCGACGGCGACCGCGACCTTGCGCGGGAGCGCGTCGGATCTCACCGGCAGTGTGACTCTCAGCACTCCGTCCCGGTAGTCGGCGGCAATAGCATCAAGATCGACCTCGTCGCCAAGTGCAAGCTGCCGCACCACGCTCGCCGAACCGCGCTCACGGACCAGCCAGCGCTCACCGCGGTCCTCTCGCGAGGTGTCTCGATGAGCCCGGACTGTCAGCAGTCCCGCCTCGGTGACGCACGCGCATGCGTCGTTATTCCCGAGCTGGAGAAAAGTCTCCAAGTCTGCGTAGACGTCGCCTTCTCCAGCTCCTTGGCCGACTCCGCATGAAAGCGGGGGTGTCGGCAGACGTTAATGCTGTGGCTGTGTCGTCGAGAGCAGTGTGCGCGCTCGGTCGAGGTGCGCGGGGTTGACCATAACGTCCCAGTGCTCGGCCGCGAGGTTCTTCACGGACGAGAAGTCCCGCTTGCCGCGCCATAGGGCATGTCCGACGAGCCCGAAGAGGGCGCCCCAGAGCGCGCCGAGGCCGGTCGCGGCGATCAGCAGCCACAGCAAGAAGAGGACGGGGGCGAAGATGCCGAGAATGAGGCCGATGAGCAGACCGAACCAGGCACCGGAGGCGGCGCCGTAGCCGGCGGCGCGGGCCAGTGTCATGCGCCCGGTCACCTGCTCCTCGATGCGCACGTTCCAGCCAATGATTGAAACCTCTTCGACGGGGAACTCCGCGTCGGAGAGCCGATCGACCGCGGCCTGCGCAGACGCGTAGTCGTCGTAGCGTGCGAGGAGTTCACGGGCGGGTGTCGAAATGGGTGAGTTCGTCATGCTGTCTCCTTTAACAGAATGTGCTCGGGGTGGTACGGGGTGAGTCGACGGCGACTGGTCGCCTCATCGGCCATCGAGAGCAGCCTCTGAACTCGTTCCGTCGTGGGCGGATGTGTGCGGAACAGGCTGCTCGTGGCGCCGCCGGACAGGGGATTGGCGATCATGAGGTGCGCGGTCGTGGAGCCGGCCGGCGCCGCCCCTGGGAGGCGAACCGCCCGGACGCCCGCCTCGATCTTCTGGAGGGCGGATGCCAGAGCGAGCGGGTCACCGGAGAGACGGGCGCCGTCGGCGTCGGCCTCGAACTCGCGCGTGCGGCTGATCGACAGCTGGATCAGCGTCGCGGCCAGCGGCGCAAGGATGAGCATCAGGAGAGCTCCCAGCGGGTTCGGCGCATCGTCGTCATCGGATCCGAAGGGAAGGAAGAGGGCGAACTGCGCGAGGGATGTGATGATTCCCGCGAGGCCGGCCGCGACGCTGGAGATGAGGATGTCGCGGTTGGTGACGTGCGACATCTCGTGTGCGAGGACGGCGCGCAGCTCGCGTGGAGTCAGCAGTCGCAGGATGCCGTCGGTGACGCAGACCGCCGCATGCTCCGGGTTGCGCCCCGTGGCGAAGGCGTTTGGCTGTGCCAGCGGGCTGACGAAGACACGAGGCATCGGCGCTCCGGCCGCGGTCGCCAGCTGGCGAACCATCGATACGGGAGCCTCACGGGCGGTGATTGGTCGGGCGCGCATCGTGGCGAGAGCCATGCGGTCGGACCAGAAGTACGCTGCGCCGTTCATGGCGAGCGATCCCAAGGTGGCGACGAGCAGACCCTCAGATCCGCCCAGCCCGTAACCGGCAACAAGGATGATGCCCGTGAGCAGACCGAGCAGGACGGCCGTCTTTAGCCCGTTTCGGAAACGACGCATCGAACACAACTCCCTCCGCTTCTAAACTTGCGCCGATTTCTATCAACTTTACGGCAAAGGCCGCGGCGGGGCAAAGACGCTCGTCAACATGCGAGCGGTCTAACCCAGCTCAAGGGGTGCCCCAGCCACTAACCAGAACACTGCCGCTATCAGCACGCCGGCGAGCACCGACGTCGACAGTGCGCGGCGCTTGAGCTGCCGACTGATCCGCCGGAAACGAGACCGGACGCTCCCGGCACAGCAGCGTGAGTTACGCCGCCACTGCGTCCGAGGGTGTCCTGTGCTCGTTGGCGGTGATACTTCCGCTCGATCCAGACGACGATCGCGAGGCGCAGTTCCTGCCGGGTGGCCCACCGCTGCTGGTTGAGAACGTTCGTTTGAAGCAGGGACCAGAAGCTCTCCATGGCCGCGTTGTCGCCGGCGGCGCCGACTCGTCCCATCGATCCGACCATGTCGTGACGGCGTAACTCGCGGGCCATCGCGCGGCTGCGAAACTGGCTGCCCCTATCGGCGTGCAGGATGCAGCCGGCGACCTCACCGCGGCGGGCGACGGCGTTTCGGACGGCGTCGACGGCGAGCTTCGAGGTCATCCGGTCGCTGATCGAGTAGCCGACGATGCGGTTCGAGAACACGTCCTTGATCGCGCAGCAGTAAAGCTTGCCTTCGCTCGTCCAATGCTCCGTGATGTCGGTGAGCCAGAGCCGGTTCGGTGCGTCCGCACGGA